>JANQFM010000121.1 GCA_028277865.1 Acidobacteriota bacterium | reverse complement strand
TAAATCCTCTTGGCCGGAAATATCTCCCTGGATCGAGATGGAATGCCCAACTATGGCCCGTTCCTTGAGTTGCTGGACAGGGCTGAGAGGCTTGGAGGGTGCCTGTATTTCATGAGGGTTCTGCTCTCCCTCAGATTTCTTCCACATGACGGATCAAATCCTTTCCGGTTGTTCGGTCCCCATGGGTGCCTGGACAGCTTCTTATGGTGGCTTCTGAGGTGGGGTGCAGTCAAGGGGATAACCGCGGAGGACGCAGAGAGGGGAACGCAGAGAGCGCTGAGAAGACTCCCTGTTCTTCTCTTCCCCCTCTGCGAACCTCTCAGCGTCCTCTGCAGTTATTTCCCCGGTTTGCAGTTTCGGAAGCGAATCGAATAACCTGTGCAGAGCTTAGGCGCCGGCCATGGACCACGAGCATCATCACCCCTTAAAGCCTTTGGAAAGCACTGTTCAGGATCCAGTCTGCGGGATGCAGGTGAACCCTGAAACCACCGCTCACCGCCACCTCCACCAGGGAGAGGAGTACTGTTTTTGCTGCAAGGGATGCCGGGAGAGATTTGCTGCTGACCCCTTGCGCTACCTGAAAGAGCACTCCGAGGATCTGGCGCCTTCAGATCCATCGGCCCTTTACACCTGCCCGATGCACCCTGAAATCGAACAGATCGGCCCCGGTTCCTGCCCCAAGTGCGGGATGGCCTTGGAGCCGCTTTTCGTCAGCGCCGGGCCGCAGCCCAACCCTGAGCTGCTCGACATGACGCGCCGCTTTTGGATCAGCCTGGCCTTCACTTTCCCGGTCTTCGCCCTGGCCATGTCTGAGATGATTCCGGGAGATCCGCTCCATCGGATAGTGGGCAAAGAACCGGCTCAGTGGCTGCAATTGTTGCTGGCCACGCCCGTGGTCGTATGGGGCGGCCGACCGTTTTTCGAGCGGGCATGGCAGTCGGTCGTCCAGGGCAGCCTCAACATGTTCAGCCTGATTGCCCTGGGTACGGGTGTGGCCTGTCTTTACAGCGCAGCGGCCGTCCTTTTGCCGGGGATCTTTCCGGACGCCTTGAGGGCGCCTTCAGGGCTGGTGGACGTCTATTTCGAAGCGGCAGCCGTCATCACGACGTTGGTGCTGATGGGACAGGTGATTGAGCTGCGGGCCCGCGAACGCACCGGAAGCGCCATCCAATCACTGCTCCAGCTGGCGCCCAAGGCCGCCCGTCGGATCGAGCCGGACGGCACTGAGGCCGACGTCCTGATCGAGCAGGTTCAGCCGGGAGATCGCCTGCGCATCCGACCGGGCGAAAGGGTGCCGGTGGACGGGAAGCTTGTCGAAGGCTCGGCAACCATCGACGAGTCGATGCTGACCGGCGAACCCATTCCAGCCGAAAAAGCGCCGGGCGACCCTGTCACCGGCGGAACCCTCAACCGGACGGGCGGCTTCGTCATGCAAGCGCTCAGGGTCGGCGCCGACACCATCCTGGCCCAAATCGTCCAGATGGTCAGCCAAGCCCAGCGCAGCCGGGCCCCCATTCAGCGTTTGGCCGACCTGGTGGCCGGCTACTTTGTCCCTGCTGTGCTGGCCTGTGCCGTAATCACTTTCGGCTTATGGTTCTGGCTGGGACCGGAGCCGGCCCTGGCCTTTGCCTTGGTCAACGCTGTGGCGGTCCTGATCATCGCCTGCCCATGCGCCCTGGGGCTGGCCACTCCCATGTCGATCATGGTGGGAACCGGCAGGGGCGCTACTGCCGGGGTTCTGGTCAAGAATGCCGAAGCCCTGGAAGGCTTGGAAAAGGTCGATACTCTGGTGATCGACAAGACGGGAACCCTCACTGAAGGAAAGCCGCGCCTGCGGGAAGCAATCCCTGCTCAGGGGTTTTCCCGTCAGCAAATGCTGGTGCTGGCCGCCGCACTCGAAAAGGGCAGCGAGCATCCCTTGGCAAAGGCCATATTGCAAGCCAGCTTGGATGATGGCCAGCCGCTTGTTGGAGTGGAGGGCTTCAAAGCTGTTCCAGGGCGTGGAGTCCAGGGCAGAATAGAGGGAAGTCAGGCTGCCCTGGGGAACGCGGCCTTCATGCAGGAACTGGGAATCGGCGTAGACGACTGGGCCGACAGGGCCGAGCAACTGCGGCGTCAAGGCCGTACTGTGGTCTACTTGGCTTCGGGAGGAGGTTTGGCGGGGATACTGGCGCTGGGCGATTCGGTCAAGCAATCCACTCCCCAGGCCTTGAAAGCACTCAAAGAGCAGGGGCTTCACTTGGTGATGCTGACCGGCGACAACCGCACCTCTGCCCAGGTCGTGGCCGACGAGTTAGGTATCCGCGAGTTCCAGGCCGAGGTGCTGCCCCAGCAAAAGGCTCAAGTGATCAAACGCCTTCAGAGCCGGGGCAGGGTGGTTGCCATGGCTGGAGACGGCATCAACGACGCTCCGGCCTTGGCTCAGGCCCATGTGGGAATCGCCATGGGGACAGGTACGGACATCGCCATCCAAAGTGCCGGCCTGACCCTCATCCAAGGTGATTTGCGGGGCATCGTACGGGCCGTCGAATTGAGCCGCGCCACACTGCGCAACATTCGCCAAAACCTCTTTTTCGCCTTTGTCTACAATGCCCTGGGCGTCCCCTTGGCGGCCGGAGTCCTTTACCCTTTTACCGGCTTGCTGCTCAGCCCCATGATCGCGGCTGCGGCCATGAGCTTCAGCTCTGTCTCGGTAATCGCCAACGCACTCAGGTTGAGAAACCTGGATCTCAGTTTCACCGTCGGGATTGCACGCCAAGATGCCAAGTCCGCAAAATGATTTCGTCACCTTGCGTGCTTTACCCGGAATTCTCACGGGTTGCGGTCGCGAGGGGCCGCAAGCGCAACGCAGTCAGGGCGGATGATTGCGGCTCCGCAGCAGGCAAACCGTGAGAAATCCGGGTTTACATCGCCTCTACTAAAACACGATGCGACTTTTTTCCTTGGCAGGTGAGGGGAACGGAATACGTTTTTCGTTGTTCCGATGAAGGTCGCCGGAAGCGGCTCCTTCAAGGCGTCGAAAGGCGCAACTCCTTGCGGATGTATACGACGCAAGAAGGGATAAGAGACGAGAGAGAAGGATCGAGAAGAGGCACCTCCCCCTCTTCTGAAAATCTCCCCTCCCCAACTTTTCTCTCGTCTCTTTTCTCTTTTTCCAGCAAGGTGGATCAGCGGGACGGTGCCTTCAGGATGCGGAAAGGCTGCCGAGCGCTGACGGACTGGCGGGCAATCTTATCTTCGACTTCGACTTCCAACCGGTACTCTCCCGGCTGCAGCCCCTGAGTGGCCAGGCTTTTCAGGGCCACGACCCTTTGGGGCGAGGCCATCTGTATCGACACCTGACGCAGGTCGTCGAGCCTGCTCAGGAGGCGGTCTCCCTTCAGGATGCGGTAGCGGAAGGCCAGGGATGGCTTCAAGGCGGACTGGGAAATGGCAGCGTTGTAAAGCTGAAAGTAGACCTGCAGGGCTGTGCCGACAGGAAAGCTCTGACTGAGGTTGGGGCGGACCTTGACGTCCCCCAGAACAAACATAGGGCTGCCTGACGGGATCTCACCCAATACCTGCACTGAATCCGAGATCAGCAGCGAGCTGAAGGCCAGGCGATCCTGGGGATATCCTGAAGGTGCCAGTGCCTGACGCAGCACTCCCACCTTGCCGCTGTACAGGTCTTTCACCACCAGATCGAGCCGGTAGCGCATGCGCGCCTGCAAGGGCACGATCTTCTGGTAGATTGAGTTTCGCGCCAGACCTGCCGCCAAGTCTGCCTGAGGGTAGGAAAGCTGCAGATCGTCCTCGAATTCGGCCACCACACGCTTGGTCAAGCTGGTGACCACTCCATAGACTGCCAGGCGAGCCACGTGGACTCCGTTTCGCAATCGGAAGGTCAGATTCTTGTTTTCCACCTGGAGGGTCAAGGGCGCCAGCACCCTCTCGTCATCCAATCGGAAAAAGTCGCCTCGGGCTTGTAGAGGCAAATCTTCGAAAGAGACGTCCACTTGCACCAATTGCTGAAGATCCTTGTACTTGACGGCTTGAGGGATCTGGATTCG
>JANQFM010000103.1 GCA_028277865.1 Acidobacteriota bacterium | reverse complement strand
TCTTCCAGCGACATCTCCAGCTCTTCGGCCATCTGTTCGGCGGTCTTCTCGCGTCGCTCGCGATGCCCCTTGATCAACCCGCCGGCCTGACCTTCCTTGCAGTCCTCCGAGCGGCCCGATTCAGCCAGCAGGCGCGAGGTGGGCGTCTCCAGCTTGATGGCGATCTGGGCCAGGGTCGGACCCCATTCCTCGGCGGGTGATTCCCCAGCCTCGATCTGCTGGTACTCGTCCTCGCTGATGCCCAGTTTGGAGGCCGTTTCCTCCACTGACAACTGACGTTTTTCCCTTTCCTTTTTGAGCACATCTCCAAGTTTCACAGTAGCTCTCCTTGTCAGAAATCACCAAACGGGGTTTGTGAGCAGACTTGGTCTCAGCCGCTTCACGACACTTCAACTGACCCCGGCGGCAGTCCCCCCGCGACCGGGACGATTATCATACATCATCATAGGATCTGCAAGGCAATTGTTAATCTGTGTACCTGGTACAAAAGCGACGGTCGGTGGAATCTCGACCGCGTCTTCGGATTTTGGCATCCATATCGGTGCTGTAGGCTGTAGCCCTGAAGCAGACTCAGGAGTCTGGATTCCCGATTCTGAATCTGCAGCCTGCCGGGTCTGAGTCAGTGCCTCTGACCTGGAGCCCGGAACCCGTAACCCCTGACCGCACTGCCTTCAGATGCGATGGAAGCCGCGCAGGATGTCCTGGATGTTGAGGCGCAGCACGATGGGACGCCCGTGGGGGCAGGTATAGGGATTGCGGCAGCGGAACAATTCGTCCACCAGCCAGTGCATTTTCTCGGGGCTGAGCGGAGTGTTGATCTTGATGGCGGCCCGGCAGGAAAGGCTGATGGCGATCTTTTCGCGCAACCGTCGGGCGTGGCTGCCCGAGGTGTCCGGCTCGCGGCGTCCGCTGCTCAGGTCTTCCAGTACGCTTTGCACCAGCTGCTCGACTTGGCAGTCCTTGGCCATCTGGGGCACGCCCTTGACGACGATGGTCCGGTCTCCGAACCACTCCACTTCCAAGCCGTTGGCGTTCAACTCCTCGATGAGGCCTTCCAAGGCCGCTTTCTGCTGCACGTTCAGCTCGATGGTGATGGGAATCAGCAGTCGCTGGACGGGGATCGGCTGGGCATTTTCCATCTGGCCCAGGGCTCGGTCATAGAGGATCCGTTCGTGGGCCACGTGCTGGTCGATGAGCATCACGCCCTCGCGGTCGGAAGACACGATGAAGCTTTCCACGAACTGTCCCAACAGTGCCGGCGCATCGCTCAGGTGAGCAGTCTCGGGAATGTTGCCGGCATGCGGGTCGGGCTCGGCAGCAAGGCTGTCCACCGGCGGCGATGATGCTGCCGGCGCCGTAGCCCCGGAAAAGCCGCCGCCTGCCGGAAAACGCCCCGGCACAGGGGCAGGCTGTGAAAAGAGCGATGCATTGTCCGGATGGCGGCGAAAGAAGCTGTCCAGGCTGCGCGAGACTCCTTGCAGAACATCCTGGGAGGCCCGCCCCTGCTGCTGCAGGTGCTGGGACGGAATATCGCGGGCCAGGCTGGCCAGGCCCTCCTGGTGGCCCAGCAGGGCTTCCTCGATGCCGTGATAGACCGCACTGTGTGCCGCATCGGACTGGCGAAAGCGGATCTCGGTCTTGGCTGGATGAACGTTGACATCCACCAGATTGGGGTCCAGCTCCACCAGCAGCACCAAGGTTGGATGGGCCGTGGAAGGGATCAGGTCGCGGTAAGCCAGCCGGATGGCATGGGTGAGCACCTTGTCGCGCACCATCCGGCGATTGACGAAAAGGTATTGGCCGGAGGTGTTGCTGCGCTGCTGGTGGGGCAGCGAGGTGAATCCCACTACCTTGACGCCCTTTTTTTCGTACTCGACCGGCACAAGGTTCTCCAGGAACGACTCTCCCATCAGCTGGAAGACCCGTTCGCGCAGCGAGCCCACCGCCGGGGCTTCGAACAGTGCCCGGCCATTGTGGCTGAAGCGGAACTCCACTTCGGGATAAGCCAGGGCGTAGCATTGCACCTGCCGGGTGACATGGCTCAGCTCGGTGGGGACGGTGCGCAGGAACTTGCGTCGGGCGGGGATGTTGAAAAAGAGATCCTGCACCTGCACTTCGGTCCCCGATGGCCAGGCGACCTCCCGGACGCCTTTCAACTCTCCCCCCTCGTACTCCACCTCGGTCCCCAGCGGGGACTCGGAGGCAGCTTCCCGTTCCACGGTGCGCAGTCGCAAGCGCGAAACCGAAGCGATGGAAGGCATGGCTTCGCCCCGAAATCCCAAGGTGGTGATGGACTGCAGGTCGTCCTGGCTGGAGATCTTGCTGGTGGCATGACGACGGAAGGCCAACCGGGCGTCCTCGCGGCTCATCCCCACCCCATCGTCACGCACCGCCAAGTGCCGCCGTCCCCCTTCTTCGGCCTCCACCCAAACGCGGGTGGAGTGGGCGTCCAGGGAATTCTCCATCAGCTCCTTGATCACCGAAGCCGGCCTTTCCACAATCTCCCCGGCTGCGATCTGGTGCGACAAGACTTCCGGCAATACATGGATTCTCCCCACGGAGGAGATTATAGAGGAGTTGGGGCAAAGAAGGTGCGCCACAGAGGCACAGAGGGCACAGAGAAGGGAAAGGCTGTGAGGCTGCAAGGCTGTAAGACTGTGAGGTATTACGGCTTTGCGTCTGGCCTTCCAGCATTAAAGGCCCACAGCCGTTTGCGCCGGAGACGCAGCCAGAATGTAGCCGGTGGTTGAGCGCAGCGACACCGGATCCAAGACGACCCATCCACGGCGTACCCAGGAAGGGTGCAGGCGGAAGGGACGCCGATGTCACCGAAAAGAAACGCCCTGTCCAGCTTGCGACTGCTTTGAATGGAGGGCGGGGGATGGCTCCTGCACCCCTGCCGAGGTGCGACATTTTGGCGTG
>JANQFM010000099.1 GCA_028277865.1 Acidobacteriota bacterium | reverse complement strand
CCCATGTGCACGAACCCGCAGCAGTGCGGCGGCAACACATTCCAAGGACCGCCGGTTTGCGGCACCGAAGGCGCATAAGCTCCGCGTACATATTCAGTTAACCCGTCCAGCCACATCCGGGCATGACCCGACCCCGCCCCAATTCTGCTGATTTGACGGAAGCACGTGCCATGAAGCCTGGCAACGCCACCGTTGGGATTGTCCCGGCGGAGCGAATGACTGAATGGCTAGCCTAGCCAGCGACTTCATCGCATTTTTTTGTGCGCATCCCCTCCCCTCCTTCGGGGCGGCATGCCGCCCCGAAGGAGGGGAGGGGATGCGCTATTCTTTGGCTCCACCGATTCTAGCTTTCCAGTCGTGGGCTCCGCCGGGGCAAGCCCGGCGGCGGCCTGGAGAAGCTACTCGAATCGATTCCTCCCACGGGTTAATCGAATGCTTATGCTCCGCTTTGCCGAACAGAATCTTCAAGCCCTTTCTTTTCTGACCTTTGCGGCCTTGCGTCTCGGCGCGAAACTCTGTAGAGTCCTGTTGAGAGGGATGGATGCAAAGAAGAGACTTTCTGAAAATCGGATGTGCGGCCCTACCGGCTGCCTTGATGCCGGAACTGGCTGGGGCGCAGCAGGCCTCAGCGACCCAAAGAGCCCTGGTGATGGACGCCATGGGCGAGATCCGCGACGTCTACACACCGGATCTGCTGCGCCAGATCATCGAATCCGGCGCCAATTCGGTCACTGTCACCTTGTGCGATCCCAAGTCACAGGAGCTGCAAGCCTATCAGGCGGCCATCGACGGAATCTTGGAATACGACCGCTACATTGCCCGCCATCCGGACTTGCTTCTCAAGGCCACCCGGGCCGACGACGTCCTGAAGGCCAAAAGCAGCGGTCGATTGGCCATCTACTACCTGACCCAGAACTCGACCCACATCGGACGCGACCTCGACCGGCTGGACGTCTTTTACAGCCTGGGCCAGCGCTGCCTGCAGCTCACCTACAACCACCAGAATTGGGTGGGCGCCGGCTGCAAGGAACGCACCGGGGCCGGCCTGACCGAGTTCGGGCACCAGATGGTGGAAAAGCTCAACAGCATCGGCATGCTGATCGATCTCTCCCACGCCAGCCAGGCCACCATGATGGATGCCATCGCCGCCTCGCGGGATCCGGTCCACATCTCGCATACGGCCTGCATGGCGGTCTATGAAAACGTCCGCAACACCAGCGACGAGAGCATGCGGGCGCTGGCTCAAAAAGGCGGCCTGGTGGGCATCTGCCAGATCCGTCCCTTTTTGACAGCCAGCCGGAAAGACAATCTGGACGCTTATTTCCAGCACCTCAAGCACGCCATTTCGGTGGCAGGCGTCGAGCACGTCTGCATCGGCAGCGACCGGGATCACCGGGTCATCGAGCTGAGCGAGGAGTACATGGCCGAGTTGAAGGCCGAAGAAGGGCCCAACTTCAACCCGTCCGACTGGCCTTTGTTCATCGACCAACTGAACGGGCCTCGCCGCATGGAAGTGGTCTGGGACGGGCTGGTCGGCTTGGGGCTCTCTGAGGATGAGGCCGAAAAAGTGATGGGAACGAACCTGTTTCGGCTTTACCAGGAAGTCATCGGGTGAAGGCGGCTTTCGCTCCTAGGCCGCTAGGGTTTCGATATTCTTCACATTTGAGTCAAGTTTTGCCACCGAGGCACAGAGTGCACAGAGAAGAATCAGAAAAAGCCCTCTGATCTCTGTGTCTCGGTGTCTCTGTGGCTTCCCGTCTCCGGTCTGAGGCGTTGCCTCGCTGGAACTAGACGCCAAGGACGCAAAGAGCAGAGGGCTGGATCGTCCTTTGGGGCTGCTGCGCCTTGGTGTCAAATTTTGCTGCCAATGCGGATTCCAGTTTAGAATTGGCCTTCGCATGAAAACCAGATCAGGCTTGCTCGCCGCAATTCACGTTCTCCTGACCCTGATGATCTCGAATTCATGGGGTCAGACACCCCCATCCGAACCGGATCAGGCGCCTGCTTCCCGCAAAGAGCTGTTGCGCCAGCAGCGGCAGTCCCAACGTCCGCAGATCGAGCGCTACGAGGTGTCCTCGATCGAGGCGCGCATCCTGAGGATGGAGAAGCGTCGGGGCAAGCTGACAGAAAAAGGCTACAAGGGCTTCCGATTGCTGATCGGGGGCATTGGCGATCCCGCTCTCTTCGGATCGGCCTCTTCCGGATCGGGCTTTGTGGGTGGCGTCGGCTATGTCAACGGGACCAACCGGGAGAGCTTCAAGTTCTCCCTGGATGCCCGCTATTCCACCCGCACCTATGAGAACGTCCTGGCCAACCTGGAATTCCCCAACCGAAGCGCTGGAAAGCCGGTTCACGCCTTCATTCAGGCGGGTTATCGGGACTACAAATCGGTCAATTTCTTCGGCCTGGGGGGTTCCACCAGCAGGGAT
>JANQFM010000096.1 GCA_028277865.1 Acidobacteriota bacterium | reverse complement strand
CCTTCCTTGCGCGTCCTTCCCGGGATTTCGATTGCTTCGAAACGGGAGGTCAAGAGCGTGCTCTTCGTGAGCCGTCAGCCGATCGACAAGGTCCAGCGCATCGCCATCGACTCCTCCAGCCGCACTTCGGTGGCCTTGCTGCGCATCCTTTTGTCGGAGTTTTACGGCAACCGGGAGGCTCAGTTCATCGAGCAGCCGCCCCGTCCCAGTCAAATGCTCGAGCGCTGCCAGGCGGCTCTGGTGATCGGCAATCCGGCCCTGCACGTGGATGCCCGGGGGCTGATCGTTTACGATCTGGCCCACGAATGGCATTGTTTCACGGGCCTGCCGTTTGTTTTCGCTTTCTGGGCTGTGGGCGAATGGGCGGAACTGGGCAGCATGGCCAAGCTCTTTTACCGTTCCAAGAGCGAAGGCAGGGCGCAGATCGAGCAGATTTCGCAGGTTTATGCCCAGAAGCTGAGGCTGCCGGTGCAAGAGGTACGCGACTACCTGACGGGTAACCTCGACTATTCGCTGGACGAGGAAAACCTGAGGGGGCTGGAAACGTATTACGGATTGGCTTCCAAATGGGGCCTGATCGACGATCCTCAGCCCTTGAGGTTCTGCGAGGTCGACGGGGGAGAGTTTCGCGCCAAGACGCAAAGGCGCAAAGAAAGCACAGTTGGAGGGATTTAGTCCCGGCCTTGGCGTTATTGGCGTCTTGGCGCGAATTTTCGGTTATGAATGTCCGCAGCGGCTTGGAAATCTTGGTCAGCCAGGGGCACTCCTGGGCGGCATCCGGTCGGATCGGGCTCATCTGCCACCCGGCTTCGGTCGATTGCAAGCTTCGCCATGCCGCTGACCTGCTTCATTCGGCCTTCCGCCTGAAAGCCCTTTTCGGACCTCAGCACGGCGCACGGGGCGAAACCCAGGACGACATGATCGAGTGGCAGGACTACCGGGATCCGCGCACCGGACTGCCCGTTTACAGCCTTTACGGCCAAACGCGCCTACCCCGGCAGCACATGCTGGCCGAAGTGGACACCCTGATCTTCGACCTGCAGGATGTGGGCGCCCGCTACTACACCTTCATCTGGACCATGGCCCTGGCCATGCAAGCCTGCTCTCAGCAAAAAAAGCGATTTTTGGTGCTGGACCGGCCCAACCCCATCGGCGGCATCCATCTGGAAGGCAACCTGCCGGATCCCCGCTTCGCTTCTTTCGTGGGGCTTTACCCGCTGGCTGCCCGGCACGGGATGACCGTTGGCGAGGTGGCCCTTTACCTCAACGGCGAATTCGAATTAGGCTGTGAATTGAAAGTCATCGCCATGCAGGGCTGGCAGCGTCCGATGGACTTCGAAGCCACCGGCCTGCCCTGGGTGTTGCCTTCACCCAACATCCCCGCCCCGGAGACTGCCTTGGTCTTCCCAGGACTCTGCTTGCTGGAAGGCACAAATGTTTCGGAGGGGCGGGGGACGACCCGGCCCTTCGAAATCAGCGGTGCGCCCTGGGTCGATCCCGATCGTTTGGTGCGTCGCTTGCAGGATTTTCAGCTTCCCGGCCTGCACTTCCGTCCTTTGCATTTCATCCCCACCTTTCACAAGTGGAGCGGCGAGATGATCGGCGGAGTCCAGATCCACGTTGTCGACCGCCAGTCCTTCCGGCCCTTCCGCACCGGCCTGGCGATGCTGCGAGCCTACCGCGAGTTGGGCGGGCGGCAGTTCCGCTGGAAGGATCCGCCCTACGAGTATGAGCACGAAAAGCTGCCCATCGACGTCCTGTGCGGCAGCGACACGATCCGGCATCAAATCGAAGCCGGGACCAGCTTGGAGGATATGGAGGCCGGTTGGGCGGAGGATCTGAGGGAATTCAGGCGGCGGCGGGAAGAGTATCTGCTCTACTGAGGTTCACGCAGAGGCGCAGAGACGCGGAGAGAGGTACAGAGCCGGAGAGAGGGTTTTCTGCGATCTCTCTGCGGCTCTGCGCCTCTGCGTGACCTCCCTCTTCAGCGTCGTCCCCGCCGCCTTGGACGCTCTTCCTTCAGCTCGTCCAACCTGTCCAGCTGCTCGGGGGTGAGCAAGGCCCGGAAGGCTTCCTGGGCGCTTTCACGCTCTTGGCGAATCTGATTGGAGAGGCCGTGGATAGCGATGACACGTTCCCCGACCTCGGCTGCCGAAGGGGATTCGGCCTCCAGCATGCTGCGCAATTCCTGACGGAGGCCGCGCTGCTGCTCGTGCAGGGCTTGAACCTCTTCACGATGCTGCCGACGCTGCTCCCGAATTTGGGTTTGCTGCTCTTCAGTGAGCTGCAATCCCTCAATAAGCCGCCGGGAAAGCCGATCCCGGAAGGCCTGACGGCGCCCGTGACGCGATCCTCTGTGAAACCGCGGGCCTTCCTGAGCTCCAGGCTCGAAGGCGAGCGGGCCGAATCCCTGACCGGAAAAGGCAGCGGTCGAAGGGAGCAGAAAAAGGGTCATCAAAAAGATGGAAAGGAAGCGAAATCTCGAAGTGCTCATGGCTTTCTCCTCTGAAGTCGAATGACGACTGTCCCCCTGGTTTGCACGTTCCCAGTTCCCGAAGTTGATACTGGAAGGGTGCGGGCATGTTTCAGCAAAGGCGATTTTTCTTTCAGGCCTGCAGGAATCGGTAGCGGTGTGTCTTGCTGTCGATTAGATGGAACACGGAACAGGGAACACGGAACAGGGATTAGAGACGCAAGGCCGAAGATTTTCACAGGCTGTGGGCAGCACTGAGAGCAGATCAAGACCCAGCAATCAAAGAAGGCACCGACCAAACGCTCAACGTGTAGAATGCTTGGCTTGGCATCCAAGGGTCCGGTAAGCTAACTGTGTCCGAGGAGGCGAGAGAGAGGCGTTCATGTTCAAAAAACAGACCGAGGGCTCGGTCGTGTGTCCGTCCTGCCGCAACCTGGTTGGCGTCAACGACGAACAGTGCTACAACTGCGGTCGCCGAAATCCGGGGATGTGGGGCTACGCCAAGCTTTTCCAGCAGCTGGGCTACGACCTGGGGTTCCTGCCCTTCGTGCTCTACGGCTCGGCCTTGATGTACGTCCTCACCTTGCTCTGGGATCCGGCAGGCATTCGCCCGGGCGGAATGATGATCTTGTCGCCCAGCCCCGAGAGCATGTTGACCTTCGGCGCCAGCGGCATTATTGCGGTCTTCGAATTGGGGCACTGGTGGAGCGTACTCAGCGCGTCTTTCCTGCATGGGGGGGTGCTCCACATATTCTTCAACATGATGTGGGCCAGGAATCTGCTGCCGGTGACAGCAGAGATCTACGGAGCAAGCCGTTCCGTCATCATCTATACCGTTTCTTCTATTTTGGGGTTTTGGGCCAGCACCTTTATCGGGGGTTCCTTATTGACGATCGGCGCCTCTGCCTCGATTTTCGGTTTGTTGGGCGCTTTGATCCGAAGCGGAGGCGCCATCGGCAATCAGGTCAAGGTTTGGGCAGTGGTTTTGTTTGTCTTCGGCTTTATCATGCCGGGGGTCGACAACTTTGCTCACGGCGGCGGTTTTGTCGGCGGCTACCTTACTGGCCGCCTCATGGATTCGCTCAAGCCCGCAGGCCAAGTCGACTTGTTCATCGCCATTGGATGCATTTTTGCTTTTGTGGCTTCGATTGTCATGTCGTTTGTCAGCACCAGGCTCTTGTTTTAGGCCTTGGGATGCTGAAAGTGGACTGCCGCACCTGGAAGGCGACCGTCCGAGTATCAGATGCCCTGCGGGACATTCTGAGGAGAGATTTTGAGGAAAAAGCCTTATGCAAAACAGAAAGGACCACTGGACTGTAGGAGATTGGATGACGTCCAATCCTCGCACCATCCCGCCCAACTACAGTGCCCGCGCTGCGTTCATCGAGATGCGCAACGAGGGCTTCCGGCACTTCATCGTGGCTGAAAACGGAAGGATGCTGGGCATCGTCACCGACAGGGACTTGCGCCGCCCCGACATTTCCGACCATCCGGAAGGGTGGCACGAGTTCTATCAGCCGGATGACGACTATCAGGTCCGCGACGTGATGACCGAAAAGCCCGTCACTCTGACTGTGCAGGACCAATTGGAGAGGGCTCTGCAACTGTTCCTGGAGCACAAGTTCGGTGCCTTGCCTGTGCTGGACAAAAAAGGCGATCTGGTGGGCATCCTCACCAACCACGACATGAACCGGGCCTTTGCCGAGGTGCTGCAGGATTACGGCAACGTTTTGCGGAAGTGAGAGGGCGTCAGTTCGCGGTTCGCTGTTTGCTGAAAACTGGTTTCAGAAGGAGTCAGGAGTCGGGAGTCAGGAAGAAGGGGGAAGGATGGGGGAGCGCCCGCATCCCTGCGGGCTCTGCTTCAGGTGTCCGGTCTCCGCTTTCCGCCTCCGGACTGGTAACTATCCTTCCCCTGCCTCGGCCAGTTGATTCTCTGACGATGCCACCAGGACGGCCACCGTGCAGTCTCCCGTCACGTTGGTGGCAGTGCGCAGCATGTCCAGGATGCGGTCCACGCCCAGGATGAGGCCGATGCCCTGGGACGGCACGCCGATGGCCTCCAGGATGATGACCAGCATGATGATCCCGGCGCCGGGTACGGCGGCGCTGCCGATGGAGGCCAACAGAGCCGTCAATACGATGGTCAGTTGGGCGGTCAGATCCAATCCCATCCCCAGGGTCTGGGCGATAAAGACGGCTGCCACCGCCTGATAGAGGGCCGTGCCGTCCATATTGACGGTGGCGCCCAAAGGCAGCACGAAAGAAGAGACTTCTTCAGACACACCCAACTCGTCCTGGCAGCGTTCCATGGTCACCGGCAGGGTGGCGCCGGAAGAGCTTGTCGAAAAAGCCACCAGTTGCACCGGCGTGATGCCGGCCAAGAACTTCTTGAGCTTCAGGGGGCTGAGGAAGCGGATCAGGCTGGTGTAGACCAGCAGCACGTGCAGGATGAGCCCCAGGATCACGGCCAGGCAGTAAAAGCCCAAAGCTCCCAGCAGGTCGAGGACTTGCTGCACGTCGTCCTGGGCAACCGAGACGATGGTGCTGGCGATCAATGAAAAGACGCCGATGGGCGCCATGTACATGATCAGCCCCACTAGCTTGATGATGATCTGGTTGAACCCTTCGAAAAGCCCATAGATGTGCTCGGTATGCTTGGTCCTGACCTGAATCAGGCCGATTCCCAGGATCAGGGCCACGAAGACGACCTGCAGCATGTTGCGGTTGCTGGTGGCCGACCCGAAGAAGTTCTCGGGCACGATGTCCACCAGCGGCTGCAGAGGCCCGCGTGCTTCAGAGGCTTGCCGGGCCGCTGATTGACGCTGCTGGGTGTCGCCTTGGTAGGTTTCCTGCAACGTCTGGGCCATCTGCTGCGGGATCCGGTCGCCGGGGCGCATCAGGTTGACCACCAGCAATCCGATGGTGATGGACACGGCAGTGGTCGCCAAATAGATGGCGATGGTCTTGCCTCCGATACGGGAGAGCTTCTTGATGTCGGACAGCGATGCCACCCCTGTCACCAGCGATGTCAGCACCAGGGGGATGGCGCTGAGCCTGAGCAGATTGAGGAAAATGGTCCCGAAGGGTGTGATCCAATCCGAAGTGAAGCCTCCCCAGCGGTTGGTGGCAGCCAACACCCCATAAAGGAGTCCCAGCACCAGTCCGGCGATGATTTGCCAGTGAAGCTGTCGATACCAAGGCGAGTCTTGTCGAGTCATGGCTGATTGTCAGTTGCCAGTCATCAGTTGCCAGTTCGTAGTCGGCAGTTGAAAGCTTCCAGCACTGTTCTCAACCGACAACTAATAGCTGCCTCAGAATTTCTCCACGAAGTCCGACAGGACCGGGACAACCAGGCGTTGCCCCTGAGTGGCCTTGACAATGCCAATGATTGCAAAGATCAGCCAGGCAATGGGGAGCAGCATGTAGGCAACGACAACAATCAACCACCCCAGAATGGGTATCACGGCCACCACCGAGGCAACGAAAAAGCAGGCAATCATGAAAGCGGTGAAGACCAGCCCGTTTTTTGCATGCCATTGGACTTCGGAATCATTCTTTTCCGCCAGCCAGGGAATAAGCGCCAAAAGACCCAGGTAGCTCAAGATCAACATGAGGGTGCGGTTGGAATCTGAGGTGCCTGATGGCGGCGGTGGCGCAGCCGGCGGCTGATCTCCTCCGGTCGGCGGTGGCGGCGGCGGTGCGGACGGTTGCTGTGACATGAAATCCCTTTCTGAAGAGCTTGTCCAAAGATTGAAATCGAGCCAACCCCGAATCGATTCCGGAAACGGACCTAGTGGTAGCACAGTTGGAGATCGAACACAAGCTGAATCAGAGAAGACCGGAGACCGGCAAAGGGATCGAGTGCTCAGGCGTGGATTTCGGCCAGGTCGCCGTCTTGGACCTCATAGGTGCGTTCCACCATAAGCCCTTCCAGGCCGTGATCGTTCCATACCTTGGCGAACTTGAAGTTTGCAGCCATATCCTTGTGGACGGCGGTCGCCAAATCGAGCATGGTGCTTCCCTTCTTGAGTACGAAGGGAGAGGCGTCCTCGTCCCGCTTGTGGCCAGGTGCCTTGGTGTACACGCGCACGATGTTGAGCATTTTAAATAGGCGCACCTTGAGAGCCAGCAAATCGCCTTCTCCAAAGGCCGAGAACGGTTCGGCCTGAAACGATTCCCGGAACAGCTCCTGCCAGACCTCGAACTCGTCTTGGGCGCCCGGTCGGTCGATCTTGTTGCCCAGCACCAAAACAGGAGGCTTGGCCGCAGCCGAGATGTCGATGCCGCGCTTTTGAAAGGCAGCCAGCACGAAGTCGGTCTGACCGAGCAGATCGGGATCGGTGGCATCAAAAAGCAGCACCACCACATCGGCATTGTGGATCTGGGCCATCTGCCAGGGCTCCAGCATCTCGGGTGCAAGAGGGATGGTGTCAACCAGCTGGATCTGGATGTCCTCAAAGGGCATCATCCCCGGCTGGGGGGTGCGGGTGGTAAAAGGATAGTCGGCCACTTCAGGCTCAGCGTGGGTCAGGTTGGCCAGCAGCTGCGACTTCCCGCTGTTGGGCGGACCGCATAGGACTACCTGCCCGGCGCCCTCCTTGTCCACATGATGATGGGGCTTGTGGCTGGCCGCTCCGCCCTTTTTCTGGGCCTGCTTGCGCAGCTTGGCCAGGCGGCGCTTGAGGTCGGCCTGCATCTTCTCGGTCCCCTTGTGCTTGGGGATGACCCGCAGCATCTCCTGCAGAGCGTCGACACGCTCGGCGTCGGTGGCAGCGCTCTTGAACCTGTCTTCGGCCTCGAAGTACTGAGGGGTGAGGTTGGCCGGCATGGGGGATATTATAGTTGTCAGTTGTCAGCAGAAGGAGACAGGAATCAGGAAGAAGGGAGCGGTGAGCCCAAAGTCCAAAGTCCAAAGTCCAAAGTCCAAAGAGAGTACCATCTGCCCGAGGCCGCTCAGGAGTTGGGATTGGGCAGGAATCGGGTCTGGCCCGACTCGGCGGCGGCTTTGCGGAGAAGCTCTTCCAGCCCCAGCTCATTGGACCAATGAAGCAAATAGGCCCAGTCGAGATCGTCTTGCTGCACCTTGAGGATTCCCAGGACATCCCCCCACTGCCGCTGTGAGGCCTGCCCTCCCGCGACAAACCATTCCAGCTTGTGTAGGACGACATCTTCGGGTTGCTCAATTTGAAAAGCTCGCTCTGTCGGGTCGGTGCTCAGATGGTCAGGCCGGGAGCGTCGGAAGGATTGCCGGTCAAAAGGACGGTCGGAGAGGATGAAGATGTCGATCTTCAACATCGTCTTGAGGTGAATCACATTGAAGGGCCTTCGGGCCGCAACAGCCTCGCGGACTGTGACTTCGTCGATGTAAAAGTCCGGCTTTAACTGGGCTGTGAAACGCTCGACGGCTGCTGGCTGAAGATCTGCCACTACATCGACATCTAATGTCGAGCGCGCCAGGCCGTATGCAGAGCTGGCGACGGATCCAGCGACGTGGTACCGGACTCCGAGAGCCTCAAAGGCCTCCACGACCAATTGGAGTCCTTCAAAGACCTCAGACCGGCTCATTCCTTTTCTCCAGTTCGCTTCTGATTCTCTCTGCCAACTGTGCGCCGTAGTGGAGGGCCGCGAAGTGCAATCGCACCTCTTGTTCGGTCCACCGCGGATGACGTCTCCGGATGGCCTGCCGGGAGAGTTCATGCATCCTTTGGCTCAATGCCATCGCCAACTCGGCCCTGCCACTGCTGCCGGCTTGACGAAGCAACTCGATTTGAACCTTTTCCGCATCGGGTTGGGTATCTCGGCTCTGAGGCTTCATGATCGCGTTTTGGCCTCCTGTCAAGCAGTGCACCGTTTACGGTCAGGATATCAAAAGGCTTCCTCTCACCAATGGCGTTCCTGTTGGGGGATGGGGCCGTCGTACTTCTTTTTGACCTGGTAGACGTTGATCCATTCCCACTCATTGGCTTGGCGGAGCCCGATAGGCAGGATTCCCCAGCCGGTGCTGTAAAACCCGGCCTTGCTGGTGAAGTCCAGGATGCGCAGGCGCCCGCTCATGTCGAGTTGGTGACGGCGGAGGAAAAAGGAGTATTCGGGGCTGTCATAAAGGGTGACCCAGGGAAAGGACACATATGGCTTGAGGATGATGTCGCCAACCTTCGGCTGGGCGGAGGTGCGGGGCAGGGGACGGGCGCCCCCGCGTTTCAGGTAGTGGCGCAGTCCCCACTCAGCGGTGAACCAGACACTTCGATCCGGCCCGGAATACTCTTCAACCAAGTCCTGGGCTGCTTGGCGGTACATGTCCGCGAACCGGTAGTCGGCTTGGGCGATCCAAAGCGAGTAAGGCAGGGTCAAAAAGAATCCCAGCCAAATCAGGTTGCGCAGCAGGTAGGGGTTTTCGCCTACCCTTTTCTGCAGCTCGTTGATCCAGATCAGTATGAGGGGAGGTGCCGCCAAAATGGTGTAGCGTACCGATCCCGCGTAGAAAAGAATCAGGCAGGCAGCCAGGACGCCGAAGAACCAGAGGGGAAGGAGGAGGCTGGGGGAGGTCCGGGAGTCGGGAGTCGGATGTCGGGAGTCCGAATCAGAATCAGAAGCAGGCGGAGGCGGGCTGGCATCCGGCGCATTCAGCCTGTCCTCCGATACCCGACTCCCGATACCCGACACCCGATACCCGATACCCGACTCCCGCCCCCAGGTTGCCCTGAGGACCGCAAAGACCGCCAACGCCCCCGTCGCAAGGAAGGCGGCAAAGAGGAGTGCTTGAGTCCAGCTCCAATCCTCGATCCAAAGGGAAAAAGGCGTCAGGGCGAGGAAGAAGAGGAGGCCGAAGATGCGTCCGCTCCAGGCGCGGGCCAAACCGTACCAGATGGCCAAGGGGAAAAGAAAGGCGGCGCCGATGTTGAGGACAAAGCTTGCCAGCTTGAGCCCCATCAGCGACACATCCAAAGTCTCGCGCTTGCCCATGTGCAAGACGGTGTTGACGAGCAGGAAGCGGTCATAGTGCAGGTAGGCCCGTCCGTACCAGAAAATCCAGATCAGCAGGGGAATCAGCAGCAAAAACGCCATGCGGCGGGCGGTCGGGGCGACCTGTATGGAGTTTGCACGTTTGTGGAGCAGCCAGCAGGCGGCCATGAGTGCCACCAGGCCAACTGTCAACAGCGAAGTCAGGGCGGCAGCAAAGAGGCCGATCCCGCAAAGCACCCAATCGCGCCGGCGCGACTCGCCCCGGCAGATGGGCAGGAAACGGGAAAGGGCCAGCAGCCAGAAGGCCAGAAAAGGGACGTCCGCCATCAGGCTGTGGCTGAGCACGAAGAATCCCGGCGAAATGAGCAGCAGGGCGGCGGCTGCCATTGGAAAGCGGACCAGCTGCCGCGCCAAGTCAAAAAAGGCCAGCACGGCCAGCAGGGCAAAAGCCATGAAAGCCAGGTGGAAGGGCCATTCGGCCTGATGGCCTGCCAGCAATCGAATAGCGGCCAGGCAATAGGAAGTCAAAGGCAGATGGCTGTGGCTGGCTGCGTCAGGGCTGGTCAGACCCTCGAAAAGGACCGGATAGTCGTAGGGGAAAAACGGCTTTTGCAGGATATTGCCCGCCACCTCGAGATAGATCCGGTCATCGATATGAAATGCCTTGTGGCAAAAAGGCAGGCAAAGCAGGCAGGTGAGCAGCGCCAGCATCAGGCGCGGTTGTCGAAGAATACGCATCACCAAAAGTTGTCAGTTGTCAGTAAGATGGTACATGCTGCAGACCTTGGACCTTGGACCTTGGACCTTGGACTCTGTGCTCTCTGTGACTCCGTGGCATTCTCTCTGACAACTGACAACTGACAACTGACAACTGACAACTGACAACTCCCTAAACGTCTTCATCATCGCGGCGGATCTGGTCGTAGGGCAGGCGGATGGCGGAGGCCAGGTTGCTGAGATGGGAGCCCATGCGGCGCATCATGCGTGCGCCGGTTGCATAAACCACCGCCTGGTCGGCCAGCAGGCTGCTGTCGGCCACTTCAGCGCTATAGGTCAGGAAATCTTTCTTCAAGGCCCGGCAATCGGACATGATCCGGCCGGCCATTTCGGCATCGTCCTCGTGCAATGCCTTCCTGGTTCTTTCGAAGAGCGGCCTCAATCGGTCGGCCAAGTCTTGAAGCCGTTCCTTGAAGGGGCCGCTGCGGGGGCCTTTGGCCAAAGGGATCACTTCGGAGAGGCCTCTGGCGTAATCACCCAGCCGTTCAGCGTCGTGGACCATGGTGGCCATCACCAGGCTGGCAACCATGTCCTTCTTGGGGTCGTAAGCCAAGTGCTCGATGACCCGTCGGCGGATCTCGCGCTCGCGTGCATCCACATAGTCGTCCATCTCTTCCAGGTCGACCGAAATCTCGGCATTGCCCAGCAGGCCCGCCACAGATTCATCGAACATGCGCAGGGACTGTTCCACCATTTCTTCGAGTTCCTGAAATGATTTCACCAGCAGAGGGGAGGGGGCTCCCCCAAAAAGGACGTCGAATAAGGACATGGCAACTCCCATCTTAACTCACGGCAATCGAATCCCTTGAATGGAAGGCTCCCTCACGGTTGGCGAGCCGTTTCTTCCCTTTGCCAACTGCGGGCGGGGGGACGGCGCCTTTATCTTGCGCACCGCCTTTCGACTCTCCAATGGCGCCGGAGATGAGCAGCAGCAGGATGGGCAGTGCAAAGAAGACGGTAATGATGTACGTCCCCGCCAAAACCCTGCTGCGGGCGCCCAGGTCTCCCATCTTGCGGGCCAGGAAGATCGGGATCCTCCGGACGGCGGGCAGGGGGTAGATCAACGCTGTTGCAGTGACATTGAAGAGCAGGTGAGCCAAGCCGACCGCCAGGGCGGCCGGGTTTCCGGTCGACATGGCTGCCAGGATGGGAGTCACGGTGGTGCCGATATTGGCGCCTAAAGTGAAAGGGAACATTTCCGCCAAGGTCAGGATCCCGGCACCCACGAGGGGGACTGCCGTCGAGGTGGTGATCGAGCTGCTCTGCACCATGACCGTGATCACAATCCCGGCGCCGATGCCGTGCCAGGCCGATCGGAAGAGGGTACGGTGCAGTATTTCTTCGGCGCGTGCCGACAGGATCACCTTCAGCAGGTCGACCAGCAGCTTGAGCGAGGCAAACAGAAAGAGCACGCCCACAATCAATGCCAATGTGGCCGACTCGCCCATCAGGCTGATCAGGCCGTCGGCGACCGGATCGACGATGATCTTGACCGGGTTGAGCAATTCCAGCCCCCCGGCGTCTTCCAGAATCTCCTCCAGCCAACTGGCGCTGTTTTTCAGGTAGCCGGTGGCCAATTCGAATGGAAAGAGGATCAAGACTGCCATCCAGTTGAAAAAGTCGTGCACGGTTGCAGCTGCAAAAGCCCGGCGGAATTCCTCGGTACGCGTGACATGGGCCAGCGAAACCAAAGTGTTGGTCACCGAGGTCCCGATATTGGCGCCCATGATGATGGGAATGGCGTTCTCGATGGTCAGCCCCCCCGCCGCCACCAAGCTGACGGTCATGGTCGTGGTCGTCGAAGAGCTTTGGATCAACGAGGTGGAGAGGATTCCGATGACCAGCCCCACGAAGGGATTGCTGGTCTGCTCCACCAGTTGCCGGGCGAAATCGCTGCCGAACAGCTTGAAGGCCTCGCCCATCAAATCCAGCCCCAGGAAAAAACCGTAGAGCAGGATCATCAGGGAAAGGAGCCTGAGGAAAAACGAATTCTTGTCGGCCATGCTGATTACCGCCAGCCCAAGACGCTACCTTTATCGCTACGCTACTCGCGATGCCGGGAGGGCAGCACTCCGGAAGGCTCCATCATACTCGGAGCAGCATCGATTTCAAGCATTATCACAACACAAGCAAAGAAAGAAACGCTTTGCAGACAGGTTTGCGTTGTTGCTTGGGGCGGTGGCGGCGCCGGGCTGAAGATGGGGGGAGGTCGCTACCAGCCCGGTGCCGCGCCGTGCGGGTCAGCGGAAGAGGAAGCTGACCCGTCCCTGGATGAAGTGGATGGTCTCGTCCGCCAGCACGTCATCCCGGACCTCAAAACGGATTCCGAATCCGTCGCTGAACCAATGCCGGACCCCGCCTCCGAAGTGGAATCCGTTGGCGGTCTCGGAGCGGAAAAAGAGCGTATAGCCTCCTGCCACAAAGGGTGCCGTCTTGCGCTTCGGCTTAAATTCGAACATCACCGCAGTCGTAAAGATCCCCACGGCTTCTTCAAGGCCGGAACTGGTCAGAACTCCCAGGTCGAGCCTGAGGCCCAGGCCGCCGGAGGCGACGTATTCTCCGCCTCCTCCAAAGGCCCAGAAGGCCTCGTCGATGTCGCCGTCGGTCACTCCGCCAAATGCTGCATAGCCAAATCCCGCTCCGCGCCCTTGTTGAGGCTGGGCCAGTGCGGTGCCCCATGTCAGAACCGGAATCAAAACAAGCAGGGGTGTCAGTCGTTTCATTTTTACCTCCGCAGCGCCTTGCTGCAGGAGGTGTACCAGTGAGCCGGGTGGATCGGTGAGGTGAAGAGGCGGAAGCAGCAGTGTTTCGATTGCGTCTGGTGCAAAGGAAGGTTGCGACGGAGCGGACCTCAGGGCGGAAACCAGAATCCAGCCACACTTTCACGGTTTGTCCGATCAGGGCTTATCATCCGCCGACCCCGTTTCCGAATAGCGCTTGAGGCGCTCCATTTGCTCAACCAGCACAGAGTCGACCGGCTGAGCCCACTTGTCGAGGCCGCCGGGATGGTAGCCGCCGACTGCATAGGTCAGCTTCAGCCGGGTTCCCGAGCCGTCCTGGCTCAGGTCGAACCCCAAGCTGCCGTTCACGCCGACCTGCTGCAAAGGCCCCAACCCTCCGCTCATCCCCAATCGCCGGCCGGGGGAAACGAAGACGACCGTTAGATGGCGCACTGCTGCCCCTTCTCCCAGGCGTTCGCAAAAACATCCGTTGGGGCGGGCGTCGATGGAGAGGTTGGAGGCGTCGCCCGAAAAGGTGTGATCCGGACTCCACCATTTGCCGATTCCCTTGACCAACACGTTGTAGACGTATTGCGGCGGACGGTTGATTTGCACACTGTGTTGAACTGTAAAGCCATTGGCTGCCGAGTCCACTACTTCTGCCTGGTTGAAAGTTGAAAAGAAGGCCAGCCAACCTAGGCAGAAAAGCATTGTGCGAGCCGAAAGAGCCTGCGGAAAAGATGAATTCACCATAGGTGCGCCAGATTAGCACAGCCGCAATGAATCGCCCTGCGAAGCAGGCATCTCGAAGCCCATCGGGAAAAAAGACAATCCCCGGGGCCACCCCTGTTTGGACGCAACGCCCTCCCAGCCCCGCAGCGCCTCACAGGGCGTTGTTTTGAAATGGAGAATTCCTTTATAATGTGAAGTTTCCGTTGGCAATTCCTCGCCAAGCCGGGGCGGCTTCGAGGTGCAGAGAGTAGGCCGGCAGGAGAAAAGAGGTTGTTTATGAGTTCGAACCCGAAGACAGAGACGATTCCGGATGCGATCATCGTGAGCCGCTTGTTGAGAGAGATTGAAGGTGCACGCCGGGTTGCTCTTGGGCCTGGGATTCCCCAGCAGGCTCGATCCATCTTGCCCCAGGGAGTTCAGGCCGTTCCGCTCAACGGGCAGCTTTCCCAGAACGGCAACGCGTTCGATATCGCAGTTGTCGAGGCACTGGAAGTGACTCCGGAAGGTGATTTGTGCGAACCATTCGGAACAGATTTGCAGGAAGTCAAGGCGGGGCGTTGGATCGTGGCGACCCGGCAGACCCAGGAAAACGGGCTGGCCAAGATCGTCCGCCAAAGCCGCCTTCCCGTCAGCCGTACTCACTGCGTCAACGAAATCATTACCGAACTGGGGCTCATCCAGGTCGAACCTCTCGGTTTTGTGCTGCGCGAAGTTGCCCCTGGAGTCTCCTCGGACGATGTCCGTCAGTGCGTCGAGGCCAGCTTGCACGTGGCCGACGATCTAAGGGTCATGGAATGGTGAGGCCGGCATGCCCGCCAAGCGGTGAAACCCATGAAAAAGTGGAACTGGAAAAAGATCCTCAACTGGGGCGGTCTGGGCACCTTGGCTCTGGGAGCGGCCTGGGTGGCACGCAAGCGCCGCCGGGGAAACGGTGAAAAGCCCGTACCGGTGCCGGACAGCGCCCAGAGGATTGAAATCGTCACCGAAGAGCGCAAGAACGTCCTGGAAGGCAAGACGTATCACTCTCGCGCCCATTACCGTCTGGAGCCCACACGGTTCCGGGTCTGGAGCTTTCTGCGCCAGCCCGAGGACGACGAATCGGCCCACAAGGGCCAACGCATCTACCACGTGACTCCCGAGGTGCGCGTCTTCCCCATCGACGATCCCGAAAACCCCTCCATCGTCCGGGAAGAACGCTATTACGCCACCTTGCACCTTTACACAGAAGGCCGCCGGGATCCCATCCCCTCCCACTTGGCCCGCGGCCACTTGGTCGAGTTCAAGAAGTGCCACGTGGGCGGCAGCGTCAACGGAGTGGAAACGGGAGAGAAGGTCATCAGCCTGGCACCGGTGGCCCGCTTCGAAGTGGGCGAAGAATCTCCCCAAGAGAAGGCATCGCAGCAACATTAGCCCGGATTTCACACAGGTTGCCATCGTGCGGGCGGTCAGATCCGGAATGCAGGAGATTCAACCACGGATGGCGTGCCTATTCGGTGGAAATCCAGATCCAAGATGCTATCCTGACGGCATGGCTTCGCAGGCTCACCCCGCTGTGACGATTTCGGAATACCTTGTTCGGGAACGGCAGTCCGAGGAGAAGAGCGAGTACCATCAAGGCGAGATCGTCGCCATGGGCGGCGCCAGCCGCAGGCATAACCTCATCGCAGGCAACATCTTCGCCACCTGGCACGCGCAGCTCAAAGGACGGGACTGCGAGATCTATAAGGGCGACATGCGGGTGCGCATCGCCTCTGCGGAATCCTATACCTACCCCGACGTAGTGGTGGTTTGCGGCGAACCTGAATTCGAAGACCAGCATTTCGACACCCTGGTCAATCCAACGCTGATCGTTGAGGTGCTCTCCAAGTCCACTGAAGCCTTCGACCGCGGCGCCAACTTCGCCCGATACCGAAGCATCCCCTCCCTCAACGACTACCTGTTGGTATCGCAGGAAAGTGTTCGGCTGGAGCACTTCTCCCGCCAAAAAAGCGGCCGCTGGCTCCTCTCGGAATCGGTTGACCTGGAAGACACGCTTGAGTTTGACTCGATCCAGTGCAGCTTGGCTCTTCGAGATGTCTATGACAGGGCATTCGCCCTGTAGGCAGCGGGACTCATTTGATCACGCAGAGGCAGAAGAGGGGAGGAGCAATGGATACCTCACCAATTTTCGCGCCCTTTCGCCGGCTTCCCTTTCCCCCTCAGCGGCGCATCAGTCCATTGGCGTAGAGTGCTCAAGAAGCGATCGTCCACTGCCGAAAGCGGTCGGCGGTGGAGAACTTAAGGTAAAATAAGGGCCACCGCCGGGCTCGCCCCGGCGGAGCCATGACTGAGCAGCTAGAACCGGCTGCGCGGAGAGAGTGCGATGAAGCCGCGTGCCAGCCATTCAGTCATTCGCTCCGCCGGGACAGGCCCGGCGGTGGCGTCTGCCAGGTTTCACGACACGCACTTCCGTTAAATTAGCAGTATTGGAACTTGACCCAACAGGGAATGTGGTTACAATGGTCACATAGATGTGCCGATCGAGATCACTTCAGGAGGATGAAGCGTGGAGACCAAACGTGTCGGAATAAGGGAGGCAAAGGTTCAGCTCAGTAGGCTCCTCCAGTTGGTCAGAAAAGGACAATTGGTTGTCCTGACCCACCGGGGCAAGCCGATTGGCAAGATCATGCCGATTGAGGCTGAGGATCTGCAATTGGCCGAACGGCTCCGCAGGCTGGAGGAAAGGGGAGTGATCGGATCGGCGCCCCGGAGGACAAGAGGCTATCCTCCTCCCCCTATTCCACTGGCCGACAACCTGGCGCAGAAGCTCCTGCAGGAGGACCGTTCGGGTGGCAAATGAAGGCCAAGTCATTTATTGGGACGCCTCGGCCATCCTGTCGGTACTGCTTGCCGACAAGCATAGTGAGATTGCTGCAGATTGGGTGAGGAAAGCTGAAACCCATCTGATTTCGACCCTGGCTCATTCAGAGACGTGCGCGGTAATCGCCCGCCTTGAAAAGGAAGGCCACCTGACTCCGGTTCTGGCAAATGAGGCGCTTCAGACCCTGATGAACGGCCCCTGGCGCCGCCTGAATGCGTGGCCTGATTGGGACGAAGCCATCCAGCTTAGCCGCCGCTGGTCCTTGAGAGGCGCGGACCTGTGGCACCTTGCAACAAGTGCGAAGCTTCAAACTGAAATCCCTGAACTCACGTTATTGACTTTTGACACCAAACTCCACCAAGCAGCACTTGGAGAGCGCTTGGCGAGCCATGATT
>JANQFM010000077.1 GCA_028277865.1 Acidobacteriota bacterium | reverse complement strand
AAACTGAACGACGCGGCTGCGGCCGTCCAACTCGAAGATCTGACGCATCTCTTCGGTCAACGCGGCCAAGCCTCGCTGGGAGATGGCCACACCTTTGGGACGCCCGGTGCTGCCCGAGGTGTAAATGACATAAGCCAACCCGTCGGGGTGATAAGAGGCCGGGGGCTGCCGGCCGGCAGGTGCCGCGCTGGGAAGAGCTTCATCCAGCGCAAGGATCGGGATGCTGTGGGGCGCAATGCGGCTCAAGCGCTGTTGGGTCAGGATGAGCCGGATTCCCGAGTCGTCGATCATGAACTGCAAACGTTGTGCGGGATAGTGCGGGTCCAAGGGCAGATAGGCTGCGCCCGCCTTGAAGATGCCCACTACCGCCACTGCCATCTCGATGGAGCGCTTGGCCATCAGGCCCAGCAGCGTTCCGCCGCCCACGCCTTTGGCGATGAGTGTCAGGGCCAGCCCGTCAGCCTCTCGGTCCAGCGCGGCATAGCTGAGTTGCTCTACGCCCATGGCCAGGGCCATCCGATCCGGATGCCGTCCGGCGGCGGATTCGAAGACCCGCCGGGCGCCCCGCAGCGGGTGGGGAAGCTCGGTCTCCGAAATGCGCCACTCCTGCTGCAACTGATGCCGTTCCGCCTCTTTGAGCAACGGCAAGTCGGCAATCCGATTGCTCGCCGAGGCCGCAATGCTTTCAAGGATCACTTCAAAGTGGTCCGACAAACGCCGCACGGTGGACGCATCGAAGAGGTCGCTGCGGTAGGAGATACCGCCACCGAGAGCCTCTCCTTGCTCCCGAGTCACCCATGTGAGATCGAACTTGGCGGATTCGTCTTCGGTGCCCAAGGGACTCACCTGCAGCCCTGCCAGCCGCAGATCTTGCCGGGGCGCGTTCTGATGGGCATACATCACCTGGAAGAGAGGGGTCCGGCTCAAGGACCTCTGCGGCGCTATGGCCTCCACGACCTGCTCGAAGGGAACGTCTTGACAGGTGAAAGCTGCAAGGGCTGTGCGCCGGGTCCGGCCCACCAGTTCCTCAAAGGTGGGATCTTTGCTCAAGTCGCCCCGCATCACCAGCGTGTTGACAAAGAACCCGATCAAGCCCTCGGTTTCGCGGCGATTTCGGTTGGCGACCACGGTTCCGATGGCGATGTCATCCTGATTGCTGTAGCGTCCCAGCAAGGCCTGCAGGGCTGCCAGCAAGACCATGAAAAGAGTGGACTCGGTATCGCGGGCCAGGCGCTTCAAGCTCTGGGTCAGCCGAGCCGACAGCCGGAGAGCCTGAAAGGCTCCAGGACTGTCCGGCAACGCTGCACGAGGGCGGTCGGTCGGCAAGTCCAGTGCCGGGATTGCGGCCAAATGCTCCCTCCAATAGCTGATCTGTCGCTGCAGTGCTTCGCCCCGCAGCCAATCCCTCTGCCAGCATGCGAAGTCGGCGTATTGAATGGGGAGGAAAGGCAGGATCCCAGGGTCCAGGCAGCGGCTTGCGGAGGGACGGTCAACGCTGGCGGAATAAAGACCAGCCACCTCACGGGCCAGGATGCCGGTCGACCAGCCGTCTGAGATGATGTGGTGGAGGGTCAGAAGAAGAGTTGTCAGTTGGGAGGGAGAGCGGGAGGGATCAGTTCGCAGTTCGCGGTTCGCAGTTCGCAGTTGGGAAGAGGGAACAAGATCATCGCTGGCTCCGGGACCTCCAGCCTGTCTCAGCAACACGAGAGTGGCGCGGAAGAGGGGGCCGTTGCTTAGGTCGAAGGGCTGCTCAGCCTGTTGCTTGGCAAGACGGGTCAGCTCTTTTTCCCCCGCGCAGGCGGGCAGGCTGCATAGGTCGACTTGTGCGAGGCGTTGGAGGCGCCAAGGGCGGATTTGTTGGTATGGGCGCCCATCCGGGGCAGGAAAGGCGGTACGAAGCACCTCATGCCGAAGCCTCAGGGCATTCAGTGCAGCTTCCAGTGCCGCCACATCCAATGATCCTGTCAGGCGAAGGCCGAAGGGGATGTTGTAGGAACTGCTGCCGGGCTGAAGCTGATCCAGAAACCAAAGCCGTTGCTGGGCAAACGACAGGGGCAGTTCTCGATCCCTCCCGACTGGACTGATTTGGGCGACGTCGTCTTGGCCTTCCGATTCACCGGCCAGGTCGATGCGGCGGGCCAGGGCTTGCAGGCGGGGCGACTCGAAGACGGTCCGCACGGGCAGTTCGATGCTGAAGACTTGGCGAATACGGGAAATCAACTGAGTGGCCAGCAAAGAGTGCCCGCCCAATTCGAAGAAATCCTCACGACGATCGATGGCTTCGACCTGAAGCAGCTCGGCCCAAATGGCGGCCAGCAATTCCTCCGTTGGGGTGGACGGAGCCTCGACCTCCTTTTCTGGGCCATCGACGACCGGTGCCTCATTCAGGGCCTGCCGGTCCACCTTGCCATTGGGTGTGAGCGGCAGGGCCTCCAGCCTCACAAAAGCAGAGGGCAGCATGTACTCGGGCAGGTATTGGGAGAGGAAGGAGCGGAGAGGGGGAGAAACCGCATTCTCCGATCTCTGCGCTCTGCCTCCGCGCTCTCTGCGGTTTTTCCCCTCTCCCTCAGCTCCGACGACGAAAGCAACCAGCTTGTTATCCTGCAAAGCCGTCACCGCGGCCTCAGCTACCTCAGGATGCCGAAGCAGGGCCGCCTCGATCTCGCCCGGTTCGACGCGGAAGCCGCGCACATTCAGCTGCTGGTCGATGCGGCCCAGGAACTCCAGCCTGCCGTCCCGAGTTTGGCGGGCCAGGTCGCCGCTGCGGTAAAGGCGCTCCCCAGCCCGGCCACTCAAAGGGTCGGGAACGAAGCTTTGCGCCGTCCAAGCGGGGCGGTCCAGGTAACCCCGCGTCAATTGGCTGCCGCCGATGCACAGTTCCCCGGCTGCGCCCAGCGGCACGAGCTGCAGGAAAGAGTCAAGGAGATAGGCTTGGCTGCCGGCCAGAGGGCGCCCCAGCGCAGGACTCCCTGAGGCAGAACGATCCAGCGGGTCCACGCGTCCGGCCAACACTCCGACCGTCGTTTCGCTGGGTCCATAGTGATTGAAGGCCACACAGCCGGGCACCCGCTTCTTCAGCCCTTGCAACCACTGCAGGGAACAGGCTTCCCCGCCCAATACCAGGCGCCGGCTGGGCAATGTCCAGTTGCGCTCCGCTCCGCCGTCAAGCGCTGCCAGGTGGGAGGGCACGATCTTCAGGCAGTCGATGGGGTGGCGCTTGCAGTAGTCATTCCATCCGGACGGGTCGCTAGCGGATTCCTTGCTGTGGATGTGCAGCGTTCCGCCTCCGGTCAGGCTGCCGAAAAGCGATGTGTTCCCTAAATCGGCGTTGAAGGTCGAAACCAAGGCATAACTCGAGGATTGGGGCAGGTCGAGCCGTTCCCGAGCCGCCTGCACGTAGCAGGTGATCTGCCGGTGCTCGACGGCCACTCCCTTGGGACGCCCCGTCGAACCCGAGGTGAAAAGTACGTAGGCCAGATTCTCGGGCTGGACCGACGGTGTCGGACAGCTCTTGCCAGCAGTGTCCAGATGCGTCCAAACGCCTTGCAAGTCCATCAGCTCCGGGCTGGCGCCCAGCAGTTGGGGCAGCAGCGCACGGCTTCCCAGCGTCAATGCGGGTCGGGCTTCTGCCAGGAGCGCTTCCAGGCGTCGGCGGGGCAGCTCGGGATTTAAGGGCAGATAGGCGCCTCCTGCCTTCAGGACGGCCAGCAGCGAAATAACGATTTCCAGCGAAGGCGCCAGGGCCAGACCCACCCTGCTGTCGGGCTTTAATCCTCGCCCTTGCAGCAGCAGCGCCAGCCCGTCCGCCAGACGGTCCAGGCAGCGGTAGCTCAGCCACCTCTCTTCGAAAACCAGCCCGATCCGGTCGCATACCCGCTCTGCACAGGCTTCAAAGAGTGGATGCAGGCACTTTCTTGCGAGGCATGTCGAGGCAGGAGTGTCGTTCCACTCCTGCCGAATCTGATGCCTCTCCGCCTGGCCGAGCAGTGCAAGTACGCGGACAGCTTTTTCAGGAGCCGTAGTGACTCCTTCCAGCAATCGTCTCCAGTGGCCGACCATCCGGCCAACCGTGGAAGCGTCGAGAATGTCAGTGCTGTAGTCCACTGAACCGAAAAGCGTGGCGCTGCTTTCCGTGAGTGAAAATGACAGCTCGAAGCGCACCGAATGGGTCTCCGGAGATAGTTGCGACAGCTCCAGCCCTTTGAATTGAGGGCGGTCCATCTGCATGTTTTGCAGGGCGAAAAGCACCTGGAAGAGGGGGGATCGGCTCAGGCTGCGCTCAGGCTGAAGAGCCTCGACCACGCTCTCGAAAGGAAGATCCTGGTGCTGATAGGCCTGGAGGGCATGTTGCCGAACCTGCTGCAGCACGTCCTGGAAGGCCGGGTTGCCGGAAAAGTCCGTGCGCAGCACCAGGGTGTTGACGAAGAAGCCGATCAGCCCCTCGGTTTCTGAACGCCTCCGATTGGCGATGGGCGTCCCCAGGCTGATGTCGGATTGGCCGCTCCATCGACTGAGCAACACCTGCAAGGAAGCCGTCAAGGTCATGAAGAGCGTGCAGTCCAAGCGGCGGCTCAACGACCGCAGGCCCTGCGAAAGGCTCTTCGGCCACTCAAACAGGAACTGCTGGCCTCGGCGGCCGGGCTGAGGCGGTCGGGGACGGTCGGTGGGCAGGTCCAAGGCCGGCGCATCCCGCAAGCGATTCTTCCAATAGGCGATCTGCTCCTCAAGCACGGAACCGCTCAGCCAACCTCGCTGCCAGGCGGCGAAATCGGCGTACTGGACGGGAAGGGGAGGCAAGACTTCGTGTTTCATGCCGCGGTCAGCAGGCGCCTGCTCGACGAGGGCTGAATAAAGGGCGCTCACCTCGCGCACCAGCACTCCCATCGACCAGCCATCCGAGATGATGTGGTGGAGGGTCAGAAGAAGAGTTGTCAGTTGGCAGTTGTCAGTTGGCAGCTGGGAGGGGGAGGGATCAGTTCGCGGTTCGCGGTTCGCGGTTCGCAGTGGGGGAGTCTGGTCTGGAGAGCCCGGAACCTGGAACTCGGAACCCGCAACCTGTTTCTGGATATTCGACTCCGGCTCTCGGCCTCCTGCCAAGACGAGGGCGGCGCGGATGAGGGGGCCGTCGATCAGGTCGAAGGGGCGCAGGGCTTCGGCTTGAGCCAGGCGGCGGGTTTCGGGGTCGCGGCGGTCGGCTGGGAGGCCTTGCAGGTCCACCAGGGGCATGGGGAAGGGAGCTGCGGGGTGAATGTGCTGGAAGGGGACTCCGTTTCGCTGGGGAAAGCGGGTGCGCAGGGTTTCGTGGCGGTCGGCGATGGCGGTGAGGCTGTCTTGCAGGGCGCCGACGTCTAGGCTCCCCTCCAGGCGTACCGCCACAGGCATGTTGTAGTGGACGCCTCCCGGTTCCAGCTGATCCAGGAACCAGAGGCGTTGCTGGGCGAACGAAAGCGGAACCTCGCTGTTGCGAGGAATCCGCGGCATCGGTGAAAGGGCGGGACTGCTTTGTTGGCGGGCTTGCTCAACAGTGACGGCCAGCCCTTGCAGGGTGGGCTCCTCGAAGAGGGCTCGCAAAGGCAGTTCGACCTGGAATGAACCGCTAATGCGCGAGATGACCCGCGTCGCCAGCAACGAATGGCCTCCCAGTTCGAAAAAGTTGTCTTGACGCCCGATCGACTTGACTTCCAGCAGTTCGGACCAGAGTTCGGCCAGCAGTTTTTCGGTCGGTGTCGAAGGCGGCTCGGACTCCTTCAGATTCTCAGTCGGGATCTCCTGCTGCAACGCCTTTCGATCCACCTTTCGGCTGGGCGTCAAAGGCAGTGCCTTCAATTCCACAATCCTGGAAGGCACCATGTACTCAGGCATCCGCTTACGCAGGAATTCAAAGAGATCGGAGGGGAGGCTGGGGGCTGGAGGCTGGGATCCAGAAACGGGTTCTAGGTTCCGGGTTCCGGGTTCCGGGCTATCCGGACCAGACTCCTCCACTGCGAACTGCGAACTGCCAACTGCCAACTTCTGACTCTTCTTCCTGACTCCTGACTCCCGACTCCTGACTCCTTCTTCTTGCCTCACCACAAAAGCCACCAAGCGGCGGTTTTCGACACCTGTGCCATGGGCAATCACCGCCGCTTCGCGGACTCCCGGATGAACGCGTATGGCATTTTCGATCTCGCCGGGCTCGATTCGATGGCCCCGCACTTTCAATTGGGTGTCGACGCGCCCCAGAAAGTCCAGGTCGCCGTTGGGCAGCTGACGGACCCGGTCGCCGGAGCGGTAAAGACGTGCACCGGCACGGGCGCTGAATGGGTCGGGAACGAATCTCCGGGCCGTCAAGCCGGGCTTGCCCAGGTATCCCCTCCCCACACCCAGTCCCCCGATATGCAATTCGCCTGCGATGCCCAAGGGAACCGGGTTGCCCTTGGGGTCGAGCACCAACCCTTGAATGCCGTAAAGAGGCCGCCCGATGGGAGGCGCACCCAGGTCATCCCGGCGATATCTCTTGATGGTTGCCCAGATGGTTGTTTCGGTGGGGCCGTAAGCGTTGAATAGGGGGGTCGACGCCGGAACCTGCCGGGAAAGCCCGGCAGGGCAGGCTTCGCCGCCGACCAGGGCCTTTTGCAGAGAAGAGACCCCTTTCAAATCGAGCGAAGAGAATGCGGCAGTCGGCAGCGCGACGATCGTCACCTGCATTTCCGAGAGCAGTCGGATCATCCCCGGGCCGGGGATCAGATCCTCCCGGGAGGCCAGGCACAAAACCGACTGAGTGACCCAGGAAAGGACGATTTCGAATAGGGAAGCGTCGAAATTCAGCGAGGAGAATTGCAGAATGCGCTGTTTCCTCAACGGGCCGAGAGCCTTTCGTTGAGTCCTCGGCAGGTGGGCCAGGCTGCCCTGTGAGACTGCGACTCCCTTGGGCTGGCCCGTGCTCCCGGAGGTATAGATGACGTAGGCCAAGTTACGGGGATCGGCAGCGGCTGGCACGGCTGACTCGGCGGCGTCGCCAAAGTTAAAGAGCACATCTTCCAGCACGATTGCACTGGCCGAGCCCAATTCCAGGCCCGCCGGCAGATGCCGTCCGCTCAGCAGCAGAGGCGTTGCGGAGTCCGAAATCATGAAGTTCAACCGTTCGACCGGATAGGCCGGATCGAGGGGCAGGTAGGCCGCACAGCTCTTGAAGACTCCCAGCAGGGCGATGATCCTCTCCAGGCAGGGATCCAGCAGCAAGCCCACCAGTGACTCGGCCTGGACGCCTCGCTGCTTCAGCAGTACGGACAGCCGGTTGGAAAGGCGGTCCAACTCAGCGTAACTCAAGTGCTGCTCGCTCAGCATGGCCGACAGGGCGTCCGGGCTTCGGGCTGCTGTCCGGCTGAAGAGCTGACGGATTCCGACAGGAGGCTCAGCGGGCGGTGCCGGGTTCCACTCGCACAACAACTGGTGTGCTTCAGCTCGGCTGAGCAAGCAGATTTCCCGGACTGGCTTTGCCGGGTCAAGCGCCGCTTCATGGAGCAGCCGGCGCAGATGGGCCAGCATGCGCTGCATGCTGGGACGCTCGAACAAGTCGCGCCGGTAGCTGAACTCGCCCCGGATTCCCTGTCCCGCTTGTTCAGTTTCCAACGCCAGGTCGACCTTGACTGCCGAAGCTTGCGCGTCCATCGGAATGAGGCGCAAGCCGGGCAGCTCAAAACGCGCTGCGGGGGTGTTTTGGTGGACCAGCGATACCTCGACCAACGGAGTCCGGCTCAGGGATCTGTGTGGCTCGATCGCCTCAACCACCTGTTCGAATGGCACGTCCTGGTGCGCATAGGCCTGCAGGGCGGTGCTTCGGACCCGATCCAGAACTTGTTCAAAGGTCGGATCTCCCCGCAGATCTCCCCTCATCACCAGCGTGTTGACGAAAAAGCCGATCAACCCTTCAGTCTCGGGGCGGTTGCGGTTGGCGATGGCCGTGCCGACAGCCACCTCGAGTTGGTTGCAGTAGCGGCTCAGCAAGACCTGGAAGGCCGCCATCAGCATCATGAACAAGGTGGCTTCCCGACGACGGCAAAGCTCTTGCAACGACTGGCACAAGGGCGCCTCCAGCTCGAATCCCAATCGCCCTGCACGTCGGCCCAGGCTTGATGAGAGCTCACGGTCGGTGGGCAGTTCCAGGGTCGGCAGGCCCGCCAATTGCTTCTTCCAGTAGTGCAGCTGCGCTTCCAGCACCTCGCCGCTGAGCCACTGCCTCTGCCAGCAGGCAAAGTCGGCGTACTGCACCTCAAGCTCAGGCAGTCCGGCAGCGGCCGAGAGCCCCTGACGGGCAGCCCTTTCCCGTCCCTCGGCTTGCACCAAAACCTTGTAGCCAGCTCCCATCTCACTGGCCAGGATCCCTGTCGACCAGCCGTCCCACACGATGTGGTGCATGCAGGCCAGCAGGGCGTGCTCCTCATCCTCAAGGCGCACCAGGAAAGTCCGCAGCAAAGGCCCGATCGACAGGTCGAATGGGCGCTTGGCCTGGGTTGCCGCCAGCCGTCCCAGCTCCGCC
>JANQFM010000074.1 GCA_028277865.1 Acidobacteriota bacterium | reverse complement strand
ATCGTGTTCATCTCCTCCACTGTCGAGGATTTGGAACCGTTCAGGGAGAGGGCCAAGGAAGCGGCACTGGCGGCGGGCTTTTATCCCCAGATGATGGATTACTTTCCGGTCAGCGGACGCCCCTCTGTGCAGGAGTGCCGCCAGAAGGTCGCTTCTTCCCAGTTGCTCATCGCTATCGTCGCCCACCGTTACGGATGGGTTCCGTCCGGTCAGCCAAAGGGAGAGTACAAGAGCATTACCTGGCTGGAGTGCTTGGAAGCGGTCAAGGAAGATTTGACGGTCCTGGCCTTCTTGGTGGATGAAAAGGCCGACGATTGGCCGGAGCATCTCTACGAGGACTATCGGCTGCGAGAGGTCAGCCGCAACCGCAAGGCAACACAGAAAGAGGCCTTGAAGGCATTTCAACTCGTACAGAAAAACAACACAGCTCTATCCAAATTCAAGGATTGGCTCAAGGAGCGTCATTGCGGCTTCTTCAGCTCGCTGGACGACCTGCAGAACCAGATCACCACCGCCCTTCACAAATGGCTGGACCGCCATCCCGACGTCGGCGCGGTCCCCCAGGGTGATCCCTTGCGATACTTGCGCAATCTGCGTGAGGAAACCGCCTACATTGACATCCGGGGACTGCAAGTGGGCAGCGGCAAGGCGAACCGCTTTCCGATCGAGGATCTCTACATTTCCCTCCAGACGGCCTCTCCTAAGGAGGGGAGAGCGGGTCAGAAAGGCCGGTCAGCGCCGCTCGAGAGGCCATCAAGCCTAAACTTGGAGAAGGCTCTGGCGGGTTTCCGCCTGGCTGTCATCGGCGACCCTGGTGCCGGGAAGTCCACATTCCTGAAAAGGATCTGCCAGCTGGCCTGCCGGGGGATCCTCGACAATGATCGAAAAGCGGTTCAGACCCTCGGATTGAAGGAAGCTCCGTTCCCCATCTCGATCCGCCTCTCCGAGTTTCACGAACACCGTGCCGCCAACAAGGGCCGCTCTGACGCCCCCTCAATCGTGTCCTCACCCGATTGGCTGTCTCACTTCCTGAACTCGCAATGGAAGAAAGTCACTGGCCTCGACGCTCTGTTCTTTGACCAAAAGCTGGTCGACGAGCCCGTCCTGCTGCTGCTCGACGGCTTGGATGAGGTTCCGACCGACAAGGACCGGCGTTCTCTCGTGAAGTGGATCGAGAAGGCCTCCACTTGCTGGGAGAAATGCCGCATCGTCGTCACCAGCCGGCCGGCGACGTACAAAGGCGAGGCGGTTCTTGCCGGGTTCGATCAGGCCGTAATCGAAGAGTTGGGGGATTCGGCTGTCGCAACGTTCCTGGAACGCTGGTGCCAAGCTCTCTTTCCGAAAGACGCGCAACGGGCAGACCGCAACAGAGGGGAGTTGCTGGAGGCTCTGCACCTCCGTCCCGACATCCGGCGCATGGCCCGCAACCCCGTCATGCTGACCGCTCTGGCAGTGGTCCACTGGAACGAGAAACGCTTGCCGGAGCAGCGGGCGGATCTCTATGAGTCGATCTTGACCTGGCTGGCCCGCTCGCGCGAGGAGCGTCCCAGGCGTTTCAGTCCGGAGCGCTGCCTGACCCTGCTGCAGGCTCTGGCTCTGGCCATGCAGGAGCACAAAGGGGGCCGCCGAGTCCAGGTCTCCCGCCATTGGGCTGCGGAAGCCATCGCATCGCTGTGGCGAGACGGGAGCGACGGAGAACGCATTGCCGCAGCACAGAAATTCTTGGACGAGGAAGAGCAGGACAGCGGAATCGTCGTTCGCCGGGGATCGGAGCTGCGCTTTTGGCACCTTACCTTCCAGGAATACCTGGCCGCCCGGGCTCTGGCTGGGATGGGCGATCAGGAGCAGCACCAGCGCATCCTCAAGCGGCTCTATGACAGCGAATGGCGCGAGGTCGTGCTGCTGCTGGGCGGAGTCCTGCACGCTCAGGGCGTCAACAAGGTGGACAACCTGATCTCAGCAGCACTGAAGAGGCTGGGGAGCAAACCGACTCTTCCCAAGCAAGCCCGTGGCGCCGGCTTACTAGGTGCCATCGTCCGCGACTTGGACCCCATCGGTTACCAGCCCAGCGATTCCGGCTACCAGGATCTACTGGATTTCGCAATGGCCGTGTTTGATCCGGAAAGCTCCGCAAGGATTGCCATCGAAGTCGCCATCGAGGCCGCCGAGGCTCTGGGCCAAGCCGGAGATCCGCGCTTCGAAAAGGATCAGTTGAAGGAGAATTGGGTCGAGATCCCCGCCGGGGAATTCTGGATGGGCGCTCAATCTGAGGATGAGGAAGGAGAAAACTTTGATAAGGAAGCCTACGAGTGGGAAAGCCCTGTGCATCGCGTTCATTTGGACGCTTACCGCGTCGGGCGCTACCCGGTGACGGCGGCCGAGTACCAGAGATTCGTGCAGGATGGCGGCTATAAGAGGAAGGCTCACTGGGCTGAGGGAGGATACGACGAGTGGACTGAGCCGGATGCCTGGGAAGATCAGAAGCAGCACCTGAATCGTCCTGTGGCGGGAGTGAGCTGGTTCGAAGCGGCAGCCTATGCTCATTGGAAGGGTGCCCAGCTGCCCACGGAGGCTCAATGGGAAAGGGCGGCGCGCGGAAGCGAGGGAAGGAAGTATCCCTGGGGCAACAGGCCAGAGCCAAGCCCCCAGCTTCTCAACTTCGACGAAAGCAACACCGGAGTCCCTACTCCTGTGGGAGCCCATCCCCGAGGCAGTACGCCGGACGGGATTGCCGACTTGGCCGGGAACGTGTGGGAATGGTGCCAGGACCGGTTTGGGGATTACCAGGAACAGCTCCAAAAGAATCCAACCGGCCCCAAGACGGCATTTCGCCGCGTGCTTCGGGGCGGGGCCTGGGGCAGCCTTGCCAGGTTCTGCCGCTCCTCGTGCCGCGGCAGGGGCGTGCCGACTGAACGCGGCCTCAACGTTGGTTTTCGTGTGGTGTTGGTTTCTTCTTCGGCCAAGACTCTTTGGTGCAGGACGCCCGCACGATCACTCTCAGGCGTCTTCATGGCGAGAGTTCCGCGCTTCAAGGAGCGGGGAAGAGAAGGCGACGCTTGCGGCGGATCCGTCTGCCCTTTTGCCGCCGGCCTTGAAGAGTCCAGACCGGAGTCCCGTGTCGGCCCTGCTTGGGGCTGGCCGAAACATACCCTGGCCCGGCGGGTCCAGTAGGCCATCCGGCTCGAACGCCCCGCCGTGCCTCGCCCCGCTGGGGCTGGGAGGCTCCTGGGGGCTCGCGCCCCACCCTCGCCCCTCTGGGGCAGGATCCAAGACTGACCATGCGGCGTGCCTGGGGTGCCAACCCCAGGAAACAGGCAATCAAGAGAAGGAGCCCCAGAGGGGCGGTGCCATTCCCTCTGCTCGGCTCGGGAAGGCAGCTCGGATGGCGAACACCTACACCAATCTCCTCTATCACATCGTCTTCAGTACCAAGAACCGCCAACCGCTCATTCGAGAGCATATCCAAGACGACCTCTATGCCTACATGGGCGGGATCATCCGGGGCGAACGAGGCGCCTTGCTGGAAATCGGAGGCACCCCGGATCACGTGCACCTCCTGGCCTGCTTCAAGGCCGACACGGCGGTGGCCGACATGCTGCGGCGCATCAAGGCAAATACTTCC
>JANQFM010001104.1 GCA_028277865.1 Acidobacteriota bacterium | reverse complement strand
ATGGGATCGATGGCGGCGGCCTCCTTGCTGGCTTATCTGATCGCCATGTATGGCATCGCTTTCTGGGTGCGCGGGCGCATCCAGGGCGCCGAGGACTATCTGGTGGCCGGGCGGCGGCTGAGCTTGCCTTTGGCATCGGCCACCTTGATGGCCACCTGGTTCGGTGCCGGCACCTTGCTGACGGCCGCCGACGAAGTGCGTCAGGGCGGGCTGCAGCGCTTCGCACTGGAACCCCTGGGATCGGGCTGCTGCCTGCTCATCGCCGGTTTCTTCTTCGCCCGCAGGCTGTGGGAGATGAAGCTCTTCACCCTGGCCGACTTCTTTCGGGACCGCTTCGGGCCAAGCGCCGAATCCGGCGCAGCCCTCATCATGGTGCCCAGCTACTTCGGGTGGATCGCGGTCCAATTCATCGCCCTGGCCGCCATGCTGGAGCTGATCCTGGGGCTGGACCTGAAAACGGGGATCCTGCTGGTGGCCATCGCAGCTGCCGGCTATACCTGGATGGGCGGAATGTGGTCGGTGACCATGACCGATGTGGCCCAGGTCATTTTGCTGCTGGCCGGACTGGTCATTTTGGCCTTTTCGATGCTGGCCTGGCTGGGCGACGGCAGTTACCACGGCGGAATGCTGCGCTTGGTCGAAGAGACGCCCAGCCACCTGCTCACGCCCCTTCCCCTGGCGGATCTGCAAAGCCTGCTCCAATGGTTGAGCGTCTTTTGCATCGCTGCCCTGGGCAATGTGCCCGGCCAGGACCTGATGCAGAGGATCTTCGCGGCACGTTCGGCGGCAGTGGCCCAAAAAGCCTGCTGGTGGGCCGGCGGCGCCTACCTGACCTTCGGGATGATCCCTGTGATGCTGGGTCTGGCCTCCCGCCTGGCGCTGCCCGAAGGCTTGCAGCAAGCCATCCTGCCCGCCCTGTCCCAGTCGATTCTGACACCCTTATTGGCCACTGTATTCCTGCTCACCCTCGCTTCGGCCATCCTTTCCACTATCGACAGCGCCTTGCTGGCGTCGGCCTCAGTGCTGTCGCGCAACATTTTCGAAAGAGCCATCCCAGGGCGCCATTCCTCCACCCGGCTCACGCGCCTGTCGATCCTGCTGGTAGCCGCTGCCAGCCTGGGCATAGCCTACCTGGGCGAGGACGCCTACAGCTTGCTGGAAGACGCCTACACCTTGCCGCTGGTGGGATTGCTGGTGCCGTTGACCCTGGGAATCTACACAAAGCCTTGCGGCCAACGTCCTGCCGTGTGGTCGATGGCAGCCGGATTCGGCGTTTGGGCCATCCACTTCGCTGCAGGCTGGGAAGGCTTCCTGGAGCCCGTCGCCAGCTTTGCAGGCCTGACCCTGCCCATGCCTTTGGCGGCCGTCGGCTGCAGCCTGCTTGCCTACCTGCTCAGCCGCCCCCGCAGGACGGACGAATAGCTGCGGCGCCAGGTTGCCTTGGCGTTGTTGGCATTTCGTCTTCGCGACAAGCCCTCTTCTCTGCCGGTAGGTTAAAATGTGCCTTTGGCGGTGAGGAAGATGAATCTTTTGGGTCTGGATCAAAGCGAATTGATGGAGCTGGCCGTCAGCCTGGGCGAAAAGCCCTTTCGCGGCAAGCAGCTTTACCAGCAGATCTATGCCCGCAAGATCCTCAACGTGCAGCAGATGACAGACTTGCCGCTTTCGCTCAGGGCTCGTCTGAGCGCGGATTACATCCTCGAGACACTTCAGGTGGAGCAGCGCCGGGCCTCGATCGACGGCACGGTCAAGTTCCTTTTCCGGCTGCAAGACGGGCAGTTCATCGAAACGGTCCACATCCCCGAAGAGCGCCGCGATACGCTTTGCATCTCCTCGCAGGTCGGCTGCGACGTCGGCTGCACTTTTTGCCTGACCGCCCACATGGGATTCAAGCGCAACTTGAAGCCCGGGGAAATCGTGGGGCAGGTGCTGCACTGCATCCTGGAAGGGCTGGTGCCGGAGAGCGGATTCAACATCGTCTTCATGGGGATGGGGGAGCCGCTTTACAACTACAAGAACGTGATGAAGGCCTTTCGGCTCCTGACCGACCAACAGGGGATGGACCTGTCTCACCGCAAGATCACCCTGTCGACCTCGGGGGTTGTGCCGGTGCTGCGCAAGATGAACGCAGAGCCGCAGCTGCCCAACCTGGCCATTTCGCTCAACGCGACCACCGACCAAGTACGCAACCGGGTCATGCCCATTAACCGGAAGTGGCCCCTGGCCACCCTGCTGCAGGCATGCCGGGACTTTCCTCTGGACGCCCGGCGACGCATCACCTTCGAGTACGTGCTGCTGGCAGGCGAGACCGACTCGGATCATGACGCCCATCGATTGGCCCATTTGCTCAAAGGCATCCCCTCAAAAGTCAACCTGATCCCTTACAATCCCAATCCGGGACTGCCCCATCGGCGCCCATCGGACGGTCGGGTGGAGCGCTTCCGCGAGATCCTGGCCGCCAACCACAGCCTGGCAGCCTTCGTCCGCCGCACGCGCGGCGACGACATCTCCGCCGCCTGCGGCCAGCTGGCCCACCTGACCAACAACGGCACCTCTGGCCTGACAACTGACAACTGACAACTGACAACTTTTTCCATGAAGTCCTTCTACATCGCCACTTTCGGATGCCGCACCAACCAGGCGGACAGCGCTGCCCTGCGCCAGGACTTCCTGCAACGGGGCTACAGCGAGGCGGATAGCTGCGAGGATGCCGAGGTGATCGTGGTCAATTCCTGCACGGTGACTCACCGGTCTGATCAGCAGGTGCGGCAGATGGCCCGGCGGCTACGCCGCGACAATCCCCAGGCGCGCTTGCTCGTGACGGGCTGCTACGCTCAGCGCGATCCGGACAACGTGGCTCGGGTGGCGGGCGTGGACGCCGTTGTGGGCAACACCCGCAAGGCTGAGCTGGTGCAGATCGCCGAAAGCCTTCCAGGCAACGGCAAACGCACGAACGGTGGGCTGCAGATTCCCGGCCAAGTCGAACTGGCGGCCGTTTACAGCGACGATTTCAGCAAGGTACGGTCCATCGACCGCTCGTCCGCCACACAGGTGGGAGGCAAGACGCGCCCCTTCGTCAAGATCCAGGACGGATGCGACGCCAAGTGCAGCTACTGCATCATCCCCTCAGTGCGCGGACCCAGCCGCAGCGTGCCGCCCCAGCAGGTCATTCAGCAGGTTCGCGACTTGGTGGAGCATGGATTTCAGGAAATCGTGCTGACCGGCATCCACATCGGCACCTACGGAATGCACCTCAGCCCCCGATACCCTCTGGACGGCCTGCTGAGTGAGATTGTGCGCATCCCCGCACTGGGCCGGCTGCGCATCAGCTCCATCGAACCCATGGAACTCTCGCGGCGCATCATCGATCTGGCGGCCGACTACGACAAGATCGCCCCCCACTTTCACATCTGCCTGCAAAGCGGCAGCGACCGCATCCTCAAGCGCATGCTGCGGCCCTACAACACGGCCCGCTTCGCCTCCATCGTGGAGCACATCCGACAGCGCATCCCCGATGCCGCCATCGGCAGCGACGTCATCGTGGGCTTCCCGGGAGAATCTGAGGCCGACCACTGTGCCAGCCTGGACTTCGTTCGCCGCATGCCCTTCACCTACCTGCACGTCTTCCCTTACAGCGACCGCAGCGGCACCCGGGCCTTTTCCATACGCGAGAAAGTCTCGCCCGCCGCACGCAAGGAGCGCTCCCGCCAGTTCCGGCGCCTTTCGGAGCAGAAAAATCGTCGCTTCCGGCGCAGCTTCCTCAACAAGCGCCTGTCCGTCCTGACCCTGACCGACAGCCAAGACGGGTTCCGCAGCGGCGTTTCAGCCAACTATCTGCCAGTCAAGTTGGATGGTTCGGTAAAAGGGAATCGCATTGTGGAGGGCAAGGCGGTTCGGGAGGAGGGCGAGGCGCTGTACCTGGAAGCAGATTTCACGCAGAGACGCAGAGACGCAGAGACGCAGAGAGAGGCAGAAGAGAGGGATAAGGGGATGAGGGGATGAGGGTTGTAAACTGATTTGTTCAGCCTCCTACTCTGGCTCCTCCCCTTCCTCTGCGTCTCTGCGCCTCTGCGTGAACCCCCTGGTAGCGGTGGCTTCACTTCTCAAGCGACTGACGGATGCGCGTTTTCAGTTCTTGGACTCGGGTGTAAAGCTCGCCTTCGTCGACCTTGGTGAGGCGCCCATTCTCGTAGACCACCGCACCGTTGATGACGACCGTGTCGACGGAACTGCCCAGCAGGGAATAGACGATGGTGCTGTAGGGGTCGTATGACGGCGCCGCTTCGGGGCGGGCGCCGGAAAGCAGGATCAGGTCGGCCCGCTTGCCTCGCTCCAGGCTGCCGGTGACTTCGCCCAAATCCAGGGCGCGGGCGCCCAGCCGGGTGGCCATGCTCAGGGCCGTACGCGCATCCAACACGGTGGGATCCTTGCGCCACAGCTTGTGCAGCTTGGCAGCACTGTCGAGTTCCTGGAACAGGTCGAGGTTGTTGTTGCTGGCCGGCCCATCGGTGCCGATCCCCACGTCCAGCCCCGCCGTGAGGTAGTCCGGGATAGGCGCCACGCCGGCAGCCAGCTTCATGTTGCTCTCCGGATTGTGAATAACGCCCACTCCGTGCCGGAGCAGGATCTCGATCTCTTCGGGCTCGACCCAAACGGCATGGGCGGCAATGACGCGGTCGGAAAGGAATCCGATCTGCTCCAGGTAGCGCGTGGGAGTGGTCCCATGCCTTTCCCGGATCTGGCGCACCTCGTCCTCGACCTCGGCCAGGTGGATGATGAGAGGGACGTCCATTTCGTCGGCCAGCTGCCTGCTGGCTTGCAGGACTTCCGTGGAGCAGGTATAGGCGGAGTGGGGCGCGATGGCCGGAACGATAAGGGGATGGCCTTTCCACTTTTGCAGGTAATTGCGGGTGGCCTTCAAAGCCGTCATGGGATCGGGGTGATCGGGGCTGGGGAATCCGATGATGGTCTCGCCCAAGACGCCCCGCATTCCGGCCAGTGCGGTGGCCTGGGCGACCCGGTCCTCGAAGTAATACATGTCGGCGTAGGTCGTCGTTCCGCTGCCGATCATCTCGCGGACGGAAAGCAGCGTCCCCCAGTAGGCGAAGTCCTCATCGACGTTGCCTTTCTCGGCTGGAAAGATGTAGTCCTCCAGCCAGCGCATCAAGGTCAGGTCGTCGGCCACCCCGCGCAGCAGCGACATGGGGGCGTGCTGATGCCCGTTGACCAGCCCCGGCATGACGAAGCCGCCGCCGGCGTCGAT
>JANQFM010001019.1 GCA_028277865.1 Acidobacteriota bacterium | reverse complement strand
GGGGAAGAGAAACGAACCTATTGGACTCTGGATCCCTTTCGCCTTTCTTCCTGACTCCTGATCCCTGACTCCTGTCTCCTCCTGCTTGACCTTGGACCTGACCTCTGACTCCGTACGCATTCGGTTGACCCGTCAGGCCGCCATGGGGGATGTCTCGGACCCATCCCAAGACTGCGAATTCGACGGCAGTGCGTGTGATGAAACCTGCCAAGCGCCACCGTCGGGCCCGTCCCGGCGGAGCGAATGACTGAATGGCTAGCCAGCGGCTTCATCGCACTCTGTGCGTTGCCCCGGCCCATCCCCAGGGCGGCGCGCCGCCCTGGGGATGGGCCGGGGCAACGCTTTTCTCTGGGCTCCACTGGTTCTAGCTTTCCAGTCGTGGCTCCGCCGGGACGGGCCCGACGGCGGCCTATACCCCCAGTATCCAGCGGAAGATGGTGTCGATGGCGGCGATCAGGAAGGCGCCCAGCAAGGTCGGCACAACTCCTTCGAGGTCGAACCCATCGATGAGCCTGGAGGTGATCCAGAGCAGAAAGGCGCTGATGACAAAAGAAAACAGGCCCAGGGTCAAGATCATCAGCGGCAAGGTCAGGATGGCGAGAACCTTCCACAAGACGGCTTTGAGGATCCCGAAGACCAGCGCCACCACTAAAGCGGTCGAAAAGTTCTTGACCCGGATTCCAGGCAAAAACTCGGCCACCAAAAAAACCGCCACACTCAAGGTCAGGATGCTGAGCAGAAAGTTGATCATGGTTCAGTCGTCCCTTGTCAGTTGTCAGTTGTCAGTCAAGAAAAGGTTCCGGGTTCCGGGTTTCGGGATCCGAATTTTGGGATCTGGAACCTGGGGCCCGGAACCCGGAACCCCTGACCGCCGCCAGACTCCTCGGAGCCGAATTTGACTCGATTATGAACTGTCCTGCAACCCAAGCGGCCTAGTGGACTCGCTTCTTCTCCGAGGCCCAGTACTTTTCGCGCAGCTCGCGTTTGAGGATTTTTCCGGTGCCGCCTTTGGGGAACTCGTCGTAAAAGGCGACGCGGCGGGGGGCCTTGAAGTGGGCCAGGCGGTTTCGGGTGAACTCGATCAGTTCCTCTTCGCTCGCCTCTTGGCCGTCCTTGAGCACCACCAGGGCCATGGGGACTTCGCCCCACTGCGAGTCGGGGACGGCGATGACGGCGCACTCCAGCACGGATGGGTGTGCCAGAACGGCCTTTTCCACTTCCAGGCTGGAGATGTTCTCACCGCCGCTGATGATGATGTCTTTCTTGCGGTCCACGATGAGCAGGTAGCCGTCGGGGTCGATGCTGGCCAGGTCGCCGGTATGGAACCATCCGCCCTGGAAGGCTTCCAGGTTTTCTTGGGGACGGTTCCAGTAGCCGGACATCACCATGTCGGCACGCACCACGATCTCGCCCACCGATCGACCGTCCCAGGGAAGCGGCTCGCCCTCTTCGTCCCAGATCTCCAACTCGGCTCCGGGCAGCGGATAGCCGGTCGTGGCCTGGATTTCCATCCGACGGCGGTCCTGGGCACCCAAATGGCTCTTGGCTCGGGCAATGGTCAGGGCGGGACTGGTTTCGGTGAGGCCATATCCTGCCAGGCAACGACAGCCGAAGGTTTCCTCGACTTGGCGGACCAAGTGGTAATTGGAGGCGGCGCCTCCGATGTTGATCAGGCGCAGCGATGAAAAGTCGCAGCCCTGGCGCTCGGGGGCGTTGACCAGGGAGATGGCCATGGTGGGTACCAGCGAAAAGACCGTCACGCCGTGGTCCTGGATGGCTCGGAAGACCAATTGGGGCTCGAACTTGGGCAGCATGATATGGCAGCCGCCCAGGCAGGTCAGGAACTGAGGGGTTCCCCAGCCGTTGACGTGAAAAAGCGGAATGGTGTGCAGTTGCACGTCGCGGTCGCTGCCTTCCACAGCCAGGGCCGCTTCCAGGGCGTGCAGGTAGAGGTTGCGGTGGGTGAGTTGGACGCCCTTGGGGTGGCCGGAAGTTCCCGATGTGTAGAAAATCTCGGCCACCGAATCCTCGTCCACGGCCATTACATCGAAGTCGAGCTTGGGGCTCTGCTCATCCAGCAGGCCATCGTAGCTGTGCGCCTCGACCCAGGAGGGGGGCTCGTCCACCTCGTCCAGCAGCACGAAGCGTTTCACCTTTTTGAGCTGGCGCCTGATCCGGGATATCTGAGGCAGAAAATCCGCATGAAAAAAGAGCGCCGAGGCCCGGCAGTCGTCGAGGATGAACTGAAAGTCCTCTGCGGCCAGGCGTATGTTGAGGGGCAGGAAGACGTTGCCGGCCAGGGGAACTCCATAGTAGGCCTCCAGCAGATGATGGGTGTTGTAGGCCAGGAAAGCGGTCGGCGTAGCGGCAGGGAGATCCCAGCTCCGGATCAGGTTGGCCAACCGCCTGCAACGGGAATCGTACTCGGCATAAGTCCAGCTTCGGTCGCCGTCCACCACCCCCGTCTTGGACCCGAACTGCTGTCGGGCACGGTCCAGAAAGCGGAGGGGCGTCAGTGGGATGTTCATGCCGGGGCCACGAAAATCTGGCGGGCCAGCTGTTCGCTCAGCCCGTGTTCCTCATCCTCGAGCCGGACGTGGACCGGCCCGTTGAAGGGCGCCTTGGTCAGGACATCGAGCTCGACTTGGGGAAAGATACCGATGGTGGCCAGATAGCGCAAGACTTCCGAGTCGCGGTCGCTGACCCGCTCCACCTTGACCCTTTGGCCGGGCTCGGTGTCCCAGAGCAGCTGGCTGCTGACTTGCTCGACTACTCCGTCCTTGGAGGGGATGGGGTCGCCGTGGGGGTCTCGGGTGGGGTGTCCCAATGCCTTGTCGATCTTGTCTTCGAATTCCTCGGAGATGACATGCTCCAAAGCGTCAGCCTCCTCGTGGACCCTGTCCCAGCTATAGCCCAGCACTTCGGCAAGGTAAAGCTCGATCAGGCGATGGTGGCGGATGACCTCCAGGGCCACCTTCTTGCCGGCGGCGGTGAGGCGCACGCCCTGATAAGGCTGGTAGGAAACCATCTTCATTTCGGAGAGCTTCTGAATCATGTTGGTGACGCTGGCGGCCGAGCATTTCAACCGGGTGGCCAAAGCAGAGGTCGAGACCTTCCGCTTATCGGTCGAGCAGAAGTAAATGGCCTTCAAATAATCTTCCATCGCCCGGCTGATCATGGCTTGCACATCATAGCAAAGGAGTCACGAGGCATGAGGCAGGAATCAGGAATCAGGAAGAAAGGAAGTGGAGCCCCAAACCCTGCCAGCCAGAGGGTCTTGACCAAGGTCCAAGGTTTCAGTTTCCAGGATTCCTCTTCCTGATTCCCGCCTCTTGATTCCACCCTCTGCTATGATCGGCGACCTTGCTGAAAGGAGGCGCGATGACCCGGGAACGGACAAGCATTGTGGTTCTGCCTGGGGACGGGATCGGGCAAGAGGTGACGGCCGCAGCAATGGAAGTGATCCGCAACCGGGTGCAACGGCACGGGATGGCGGTCGAGACCGAAGAGTACCCGGTGGGAGGGGCAGCCATTCGGGAATTGGGCCAACCGTTGCCCGACCATGTGCTGCAGGCCTGCCGGCAATCAGGCAGCGTGCTCTTGGGGGCCGTAGGAGACCCCGCCTTCGACTCGAATCCGCCCGACATGCGTCCCGAAGGTGCAATTCTGGGATTGCGCAAAGAGTTGGGGCTGTTCGCCAACCTGCGTCCGGTCACCGCATTTGATGCGCTTTTGTCGGCATCGACCTTGAAGAAAGAGGTGGTCCAAGGGGTGGACATCCTCTTCGTCCGCGAGCTGACTGGAGGAATCTACTTCGGGACGCCCAGGGGCCGTGAGCGGCGTCCTCAGGGAGAAGCCGCTTTTGACACCGAGATCTACCACGAGTACGAGGTCGAACGCATTGCGCAAACCGCCTTCCAGGCCGCCCGCCAGCGCAAAGGCCGGGTCACCAGCGTCGACAAGTCCAACGTACTGGAAAGCTCCCGGCTGTGGCGCGAGGTGGTGGAGAAGGTTTCCGGTGACTACCCGGACGTCGGGTTGGAGCACATGTTGGTCGACAACTGCGCCATGCAGCTGATCCGGCGTCCCGCCCAGTTTGACGTCTTGCTGACCAGCAACATGTTCGGCGACATCCTCAGCGATGAAGCCTCCATGCTGACCGGCTCCCTGGGCATGCTCCCTTCGGCCAGCCTGGGAGAGATGCGGGATGACCGTTTCGTAGGGCTTTACGAACCGGTTCACGGCAGCGCTCCCGACATTGCCGGAAAAGACCTGGCCAATCCTCTGGCGGCCATCCTGTCCGCGGCGTTGCTCTTTCGGCACTCGTTGGCGAGGGACGATATCGCATTGGAAATTGAAGCAGCCGTGCAACAGTTGCTGGAAGACGGTGTGCGAACAGCCGATATCGCAACACCCGGGCAGCCTGCAACCGGAACCCGTCAAATGGCAAAGCTGGTCTGCCA
>JANQFM010000995.1 GCA_028277865.1 Acidobacteriota bacterium | reverse complement strand
CGATCCGATCGCCATCCTGCGTAGACTATTGGCCAGTCCCCGTAAGTTGTTGAAAAGATTGGTGGGCGGTACGTGGCTCGAACACGTGACCTCCTCCTTGTAAGGGAGGCGCTCTTCCGGCTGAGCTAACCGCCCAGGCTGCATGGCAGTATAGCAGAGCCCAGTCCTTTCCCCTCTTCCCTGCTGCCTCCGCGCCTCTGCGTGAACCACTTGACCCTTCTTTGCTTTCTCGTCATGCTGATTTGGGCGCAGTGATTGGGGAATGCCGCTTCAAGCCCCCCAAGGTCTTTGCCGGGCCAGAATTTCGCGCCGACCGCAAATCCTGTGGCAGTGCGTCCAAGCGGAGCAATGGTGCGGCAAGTCCTCGTCCCGTCCTCGCCCCCAATCTTCGGAACAATAAGCGCACCCCTGCGTGGATCGTTGCAGGGGGCACAGGAGAATGATCACGACAATGAAACAATCGACGCGACTCTTTGTGGCCGCTACAGCGGCCCTATGCCTGCTGGCTGCCTGCGGAGGGGATTCGGGCGCCAGGCGCTTTGTCAGCTTGGGGACCGCTCCCACCGGCGGTGCCTTTTTTGTGGTGGGGAGCGCCCTGAGCGAGGTGTTGGACCAGGCTCAGGAAAACTGGGAGGTCAACGCCGAAGCCACCAAAGGATCCCAGGAGAATATCCGCCGGCTGGATTCCGGCGAACTGGACTTCGGGCTGGCCAACTCGGCCATCACCTACTTTGCTGTGCGCGGCGAATCGGGCTGGGAAAAAGCCTATCCTATGCGGTCGGTCATGACTCTGGCGCCCAACGTGGCCCTTTTCGTGGCTCCGGCCAACTCGGGGATCGAAAGCATCGCCGACTTGCGGGGCAAGCGCGTTGTGGTGGGGCCGGCGGGGGCCGGCTTCGAGTACTTCCTGGGGCCGCTTTTGCAGGCTCATGGATTGAGCTACGACGATTTCACGCCGCTGAACAATACCCAGGCCGGAGCAGTCGACTTGCTGGCCGACGGCGCAGCTTCGGCGGCCTTCTTGGGAGGAGCGGTCCCGACTTCCTCCATCACTCAGGCCTCCAGCTCGCAGGACATCTTGTTCGTCCCTTACAGCGAAGCCGAACTGCAGGAGCTGGTGCAGCGCTACCCCTTCTTTCAGCATGCCTCCATCCCCGCCGAAACCTACCGGGGCCAAGATGAGGAATACTCGGGACTGGATGTGGGCTCGATGCACCTCATCACCCACGCCGATGTGGATGAGGAAATGGTCTATCAGGTGACCAAGATCCTCTATGAAAACCGCGAGCAGGTTGTGGCCCGTCACGCTGCCGGACGCTCGATCCAGGCCAAAAACGTGGTGCGCGACCTGGGCACGGAGTTTCATCCCGGAGCGGTGCGCTACTACAAGGAAATCGGGATTTGGAGGGGGGAGTAAGAGAGTTTCGCCTTCGAGCGAAACGACCAGGAGACCGGAGACCGGCAGAAGACTCCGAAAATCCGGGATGGCCAAGGTTGGTACCGCCTCAAGGCCCCGACTGCATTTCCCCGACTCCTTTCCGCCGGTTTCCGGTCTCCGGTTTCCGGTTTTCCGACTGTTTCCCAGCTAGAACGCAGCCCCGCCCATTCATGAGGTGATTCAATGCAGGATGGAATATAATGAGCACATTATGAGATCGCCCAAGATTTTGACGGCTGCTGCCCTTTGCTGGGGGCTTTTGGCCGAGCCGCTCGCCTTTTCCCAAGAGCAGCGCCAGGAGGAGAGCGAGGACTATTTCAAGAAGTGGCTGCGGGAGGATGTTGTCTACATCATCTCCGACGAGGAGCGCAAGGTTTTTCAGCAGCTGAGCACCGAGGAAGAGAAAGAGCAGTTTGTCGAGCAGTTCTGGTTTCGGCGCGATCCCAACCCGCGCACAGCGGAAAACGAATTCAAGCAGGAGCATTACCGGCGCATCGCCTACGCCAATGAGCGCTTTGCCAGCGGGCTGCCCGGATGGATGACCGACCGGGGACGCATCTACATCATCCACGGCGAACCGGCTGAGATCGAGTCCCGCCCCACCGGGGGCACCTATGAACGCCCCTTTCATGAAGGCGGCGGCTCGACCACCACCTACCCCTTCGAGGTGTGGCGCTACCGGTACATCGAAGGCGTGGGGGACGACATCATTTTGGAATTCGTGGATCCCACCAGTTCGGGGGAATACCGTCTGGCGCTGAATCCCGAAGAGAAGGACGCCCTGCTGCACGTACCGGGCGCGGGGCTGACGGCCGCCGAACAGCTCGGATTGGCCAGCAAGGCCGACCGCCCCTACTTTTCGCCCGGCAACCGGGATGCCTACCCCCTTCAGACGCTGCGGGCGCGCGACAACCCTTTTGACCGCTATCGCACCTTCGCCATGGTGCAGGCGGCGCCGGAGATCAAGTACAAGGATCTGCAGGAGCTGGTCAAGATCAACGTGACCTACGAGAACCTGCCCTTCCGGGCCGAGGACCACTACTACCGCCTCAACGAAGCTCAAGTGCTGGTTCCGATCACCCTGCAGGTCGAAAACAAGAACCTCGCCTATCGGCTGGAAAACGGCCGACAGGTTGCCCGAGTGGCCGTTTACGGGCTCATCACCAGCATCACCAACCGCATCGCAGGCGAGTTCGAGGACGACCTTCAGCTGGCCTATCCCGCCCAGGATTTCGATGTGGGCATCCAAAACAGTGCCATTTACCAGAAGGTGGTGGCTTTGGAGGGGCGTACCCGCTACAAGGTCGACCTGGTGGTCAAAGACCTGCACAGCGGCAACGTGGGAGTGGTTCGACGAGCCCTGGTCCCTCCCAAGTTTCCTGACGAGAAGCTGATGCTGAGCACCCTGGTGCTTTCGGACGCCATCCAGGTGCTGGACCAGATCCCCGACGGGGAGGCCATGTTCGTCTTGGGCGATGTCAAGATCCGCCCCAACCTGAACCGGACCTTCCGTCCCGGCCGGCCGCTGGGCTTGTACCTGCAAATCTACAATGCCGGCTATGACCAGTCGACCTTCGAGCCGTCTTTGCGTATCACTTACCAGCTGATGAAGGACGGCAAGAAGCTGGTCGAGACAGTGGATGAAGAGGGTGCCTCGATCCAGCTGGCTTCCATGAGGCGGGTGGTGCTGATCCAGAGCATCCCCTCGCAGCAATTGAAGCCGGGCAAGTACTCCATCCGGCTGCAAGTGGAGGATCTGATCGGGCAGCAATCGGCCAGCGCGCAGCAGGATTTCGAAATTGAGGCGGATCGGGGAGTTTCGCGCCAAGACGCAAAGACGCAAAGAGCGCCAAGGGGAGAAAAGCAATAATGGCCGAGCTTTGATGGATCCCTTCCTTCCAGACTCCCGACTCCAGAATCCTGCTTCTCTCTGCGACCTTGGACCTTGGACTTTGGACCTTGGACTTTAAGCACTGGATGCATATTGCCATCGAAGAAGCCGCTCAGGCCGCCCGTGAGGGGGAGGTGCCGGTCGGGGCGGTGGCGGTGCTGGACGGGGAAGTGCTGGCTCGCGATCACAACCGGTCCATCCAATTGAATGATCCCTGTGCACATGCCGAGATCCTGGTCATGCGTGCGGCTGGGCAGCGATTGGGCAACTACCGGCTGTCGGGAGTGGAGCTTTTCGCCACCATCGAACCTTGCGCCATGTGTGCCGGGGCGGCCGTGTGGGCCCGCGTCCACCGCCTTGTCTTTGGTGCGCGGGATGCCAAGGCGGGCGCAGTGGTGTCCAAGGCCCGGCTCTTCGCTCCTGGACTCTTCAATCACAATGTCGAATTCGAGGAAGGGGTTCTGGAGGAGGAGTGCCGGAAGATGCTGCAGGACTTTTTCGCTCTCCGGCGCAAATGAAATCCCAGGTTTCTAGCCTTCGAGTGAAGAGGTTTTTGAGCTCCCGTACAAAGACGGAAAGGAACGCGAGGGCTCAATCTCCTCTGTCAGTGAAGATTGTATTCTGGCGTTGGTCCCCTGCCTGGTATAGAATGCGAATCAGGATTTGCTGGAGATTGTAATTCATAAGCTGTGTGCGTCAGCTTCCTCTTCTGAGTCCATTTACGCAGGAAATGGGATTTGAGGGCATGTGCGATGAATGCCGCCGAAGTGATAGGCAAACAGGGAGACGATGATTGGATATTGGAACCTGAAAAACACGCCCAATTGCTCCCGCCGCAAGCCGGGGCGCTTCAGCGCGTCCTTAAGGGCACCGCGGTCTCCCCCCTGGTCGTATTGTACTTGCGATCCGACAAGGAGGCCATCCGATTCCAGGCTCTCTACAAAAAGTGGGGACGAAGAGAGATTCTTCTATCCGCAGCGGCAGCATTCATCGGGGCCAGCATCCTTTACCTGGCCGGATCTGCTGTTGAGGACACCTGGAAGCCCTATGTAGCAATGATCCGCACTCCCTTGCTGCTGGTTCAGGCGGGTTGCGTAGCAGCGGTCGCCACAGTCAAGCACTTCCTCCAGCAGGGAAAGTTCTTTCAGAAATGGATGCAGGAGCGGAGCAAAGCTGAATCGGTCCGGATCGAATACTTTGAGACCATCCTGGGGATGCGGAAGGTTGGTATCCCCAGGAACCAAGAGGAAGGGGAAATGGGTCTCCTTCCTCTTCAGCTCGAATACTTTCGACGCTATCAGCTGGAAATGCAGATGAAGTTTTATTGCGGCCGGGCCAGCGAACACGATGAAGCTGCTCGTAAAACGCTGGGAATAGGCGCTTGGATCACCTTCGGGGCAGCTCTCGCGGCAGCAATTGGCGGCCTGAGGGCGGAACTGGGGGACTGGGTCAGCTCCGCGGCGATTGTCGGCCTTGTCGCGCCCATCCTGCTGGGGATGCAAACGAGCATCTCCAGGCTGAATCAGAACGAACAGATCGCCGGACGGTACAAGATCACCGAAGAACACCTGCGGCGCTGCTACCAACATCTTGGCGAGGCCAGGACAGCCGCAGAAAAAGGAGATCGAGAGCCGGTCTTCGAATTTGTCGAGCGAGTGCATGGCGTCCTATCCACCGAGCACCAGGAGTGGCTCAAGTCCTGGGGGGAAGGCTGCCAGCAGAAATGCGAAAGCGACAATCATCCAGCGAGGGATGTCACCCATGGCTAAACGCCCTTTGTGTTTTGTATTGATGCCCTTTGGAACCAAGGACAGCCCGGGCGGCAGCTCCATCGATTTTGATACTGTCTACTCCAAGGGCATCGCACCTGCTATAAAGGCGGCTGGGCTGGAGGCCATCCGGGCGGACGCAGAAGTGTCTGGAGGCATCATCCACAAGGCCATGTACGAGCGCTTGCTGCTGTGCGATTACGCCGTGGCCGACCTGACCACCGCCAACGCCAGCGTCTTTTACGAACTGGGAATCCGCCACGCTGTGCGTCCCCACACCACGGTGACTATCTTTGCCACCAGCCTCAAGATGCCTTTCGACGTCAACCACTTGCGTTCGCTTTCTTACAAGTTGGGCAAGGGCAACAGATTTCCCCGAAGCCGAGCCAAGAAACTGAAAGAGTCGTTGACCCAGAAGCTCGTGAAGTTGAAGAAATTGAAGAAAGAAGCTGCCGACGAGGGCGCCTTCACGGACAGTCCGTTATTTCAGCTGCTGCAAGGCTATCAGGCACCCGACATCGCCCACATCAAAGCCGATGTTTTCCGCCAGAGGGTCCGATACTCGCAAAAGGCCCAAGAACTCTTGGAAAAAGCCCGAAAATCCAAGAAAGACCCGTCTCGACAGCTCGCTCGAGTGCAAAAGGATCTGGGCGAATTGGCAGATGCCGAGGCCGGCACCCTGGTCGATCTCTTTCTCTCCTACCGGGCGATCAAAGACTACCAGGCGATGATCGACCTATACGAGAAACTGCCTGTGGAAGTCAGGCGCTCAGTACTGGTACGAGAACAGCTAGCCTTCGCCTTGAACCGGGCCGGCGAGGACAACCGGGCGCTTAAGATCTTGCAGGAAGTGGAAATGGAGCAGGGGCCCAATCCGGAAACCTGCGGCCTGATGGGGCGCGTTTACAAGGACCGCTGGCAGGCAGCAAATGAGAAAGGCAAGAAACGGTATGCCAGCGGCAATCTCAAGAAGGCCATTGCAACCTACGTGCGCGGATTCGAGGCCGATTGGCGCGATCACTATCCGGGTGTCAATGCGGTCACGCTGCTCGACATTCAGGGAACCGAAGAGGATCTGAGGAAAAAGGACGAGCTGCTGCCCGTGGTCCTCTATTCGGCCCGCCAGCGCCTGCGCGGAAGGCCCGACTACTGGGACTATGCCACCTTGCTGGAGCTAGCGGTGCTGGATAACAACGAGGATGAGGCCTTTGAACGCCTCTCTGATACTTTGGCTGCGGTTCGGGAGACATGGGAGCCCGAGACTACGGCCAATAATATTGGAATGATTTACGAAGCTCGGCTCGATCGCGGCCAGAAGCAGCCTTGGGTCGAAGAAGTGATTGAGGAATTGAGCGCTGCGTCGATGTAGGGGGAGGTTTCACGGATAGGCATACGCGGTGTGTCCCCAAAGGACCATGGTCTCCATCTTGCCGGGGCACGCGGTCGCCTTGCCGAGCGATAGCGCCGAAGGCGCTGCCAGCCTGTAACCGGTGGTTGAGCGAAGCGACACCACCGGTCAGAAAAGCACCCATCGACAGCGCACCCTGGAAGGGTGCAGGCAGAAGAGCCTTGATGTCACCTGAATTGCGTTCGTTGGGGGGCTGCTGCATATGAGTGCATGGGTCGGCTCCTGCACCCCTCGCGGGGTGCAACATGGGAGTTGGAACAGCAACCGGTGGTGTCGCACCGCTCAACCACCGGCTACAAGCTTCCAGCGCCTCTGGCGCAAAAGGGTCTGACCCCGCGCAGTCTTAAAGTTGCAATACGCACATGCATCCTGCCTGTGAAAAAGGTCTGTTCTCCAGTCTCCGGCAGAGCAGGTGGAACTCCGATGTT
>JANQFM010000975.1 GCA_028277865.1 Acidobacteriota bacterium | reverse complement strand
GGGACCCGACTCACGGGGCAGGGCAGCCAGGGCAAGCTCCGCAAGCGAAATCGTGACTTGGCGGGCAGCAAACTCAAGTGGAGCGGCGGCTCGGGAGAGGCCGGAGTGGTCGTCAAAGACGGTGTCGGCTCCATTTCGGTGCACCTGCAGCCGCACTGACGCTCGACCCGGAACCGTTTTCTTCAACTTTGAGCCAAGCTTTGCCACCGAGGCACAGCGTGCACAGGGAATAATCAGGAAAGGCTCTCTGGCCTCTGTGCCTTCGTGCCCCTGCGGTTTCCCCTCTCTGGCCTGATTGGCCTTGACCAGTCTTCCGGCCTGCTTGAATTCCTATCAAAACTAAAAATTAATGATTTTCTAGTGGACAAAATACTTGGCTATCAAGTACATTATTGGCATGGATGGCACGTATTCTATTGCAGAGGTTTGCTCGCTGCTGCAGGAGGCGAAGTAAGCTCCGCCAAGGCCTATTTGTTCCGATCCGTGGGGCGGTTGGCGCCGCCTATCGAAGTCCGGGCTAGGAGCGCATGCAGCGCCGTTTTCAGCTCCATTTCGCAACGACCGGGTGCTGGTCGCCCTGATGAGGCGCTCAGCCGGGCTGTCGGCCTTCGCCACCCCGGTCTCGTGCTAGATTTTGAACTGGCCGGGTTTTCCCCGGCCAGAAAGGAGCCTGAGTGAGTCTAGAGATCCTCGGGATTCAGAAGCCGCAATCGGTATTCTCCAATGAAGGGGAGCGCTATCGCCCGTTGACCCTGCAAAAGTTACGCAAGAGCCACTACTGGCAACTGATCCCGCCGGACTTGCAGCAGGGGATCGAGGTCGTCTCGCAAATCCTGCCCTTTCGGATCAACCAATACGTTCTGAGCCAGTTGATCGACTGGGACCGCATCCCGGAGGATCCGATCTATCAGCTCACCTTCCTGCAGCCGGAGATGCTCGATCGGGGCGACTACCTCCGTCTGGCTTCCCTGCTGAGCCGGGGTACAGGCAACGCTGAGCTGGACGACGAAGTCCGCAGGATCCGCTTGAATCTCAACCCCCATCCGGCGGGGCAGCTGACCGACAACGTGCCGCGGCTGGGCGGACGGCCCTTGCCCGGCCTGCAGCACAAGTACCGGGAGACTGTGCTCTTCTTTCCGGCTGCGGGCCAGACCTGCCACGCTTACTGCAGCTACTGCTTCCGCTGGGCGCAGTTCGTCGATCTACCCGAGATCCGCTTTCAGGCCCGGGATGCCGAAGATCTGGTGTCCTACCTGCGGGTTCACCCCGAAGTCAGCGACGTCATCTTAACCGGAGGCGATCCGATGATCATGAGGACATCGGTGCTGAGGCGTTACCTCGAACCGCTTCTCGATGAGTCCCTGGAGCACCTGCAGACCATCCGCATCGGAACCAAGACCACCGCCTACTGGCCCCAGCGCTTCGTCTCCGACCCCGACGCCGATGATTTGCTGCGGCTTTTCGAGGAGGTGACCCAAAGCGGCCGGCACCTGGCCATGATGGCCCACTACAGCCATCCGGTCGAGCTTGAGCCGCCCATCGCCCGCCAAGCCGTCTCGCGCATCCGTTCGGCCGGCGCCGAGGTCCGCATGCAGGCGCCGCTGATCCGCCGGGTCAACGACCGGTCCGAGGTTTGGGCCGAGTTGTGGCGAACCGGGGTCCGGCTGGGGATGATCCCCTACTACATGTTCGTCGAGCGCGACACCGGTCCAAGGGACTACTTCGCGGTGCCGCTGGCCCGGGCCTACCGAATCTTTCGCGCTGCCTACAAACAGGTCTCGGGGGTTGCCCGAACTGTGCGCGGCCCCTCGATGTCCGCCCACCCCGGCAAGGTCCGCGTCCTCGGAATCACCCGGATAGCCGGAGAGCGCTGCTTCGTGCTCGACTTCATTCAGGGACGCGACCCGGACTGGGTGCGCCGGCCTTTCTTCGCCCGCTACGACCGCCGGGCCCGCTGGCTGGACGAGCTTGAGCCGGCCTTGGGCGAGGAGAGATTCTTCTTCGAACAAACTGGAAGCGACCGGTCGAACGCGGATTGAGCCGATCGAGATCGTAAGTGCAGTTCAACACCAAATAACAGGCAGCCAGGGCGGCTGGTCGGGCCGTCAACCAAATCCTGCCGGTCCCTCATACACGGAAGCGCCTTCCGCCCATCTTGTCATCCCTGTCCCCTTTGCCGGCCCGCCTGCCCGGCTCACACAGTGCCTTTTTGATGAGCTTCCATGTACGCCTTGAGCACCGAGTTGATGTGGGTTTGGTAGCCTCTTCCTTGGTTCTTGAACCAGGTGAGCACGTCGCTGTCCAGCCTCATGGTCAGTTGAGTTTTGCGGGGCACAGGCTTCAATCCGCGGCGTACGATCGCCTTGGCGAACATTTCAGGGGTGACTTCAGGGCTTCCTGAGAGATCGATATCCTCGTCCTTCATGGCATCCACTCGGCGCCAATCAGTTCGGGACGGCTTTGAAGTATCTTCTTTGCTCATTGCTTGTCGCTTTCCGAACCGAGATGATTCGAATCCTCTCTTCGTCTTCCGTGTGGACAATGGCCACCACCCTAGTCCTCAATTAAGCACATGCCTCAGGGAATTTAGAGTCTCACGCAAAGCCGCAAAGAAAAGAAAAAAGTTCATCAGCTCGGAATTGACCGAGGGCTCTTTTGGGCAACAAGATGAGACGGCTATCCTGGCAAGACGCCACCGTCGGGCTCGCCCCGGCGGAGCGAATGACTGAATGGCTAGGCCGCGAGCCAGCAACCTCATCGCGGTCTCTGCGCATCCCCTCCATCGGGGCGGCATTCCGCCCCGATGGAGGGGAGGGGATGCGCTTTTCTTTGGCTCAACCGATTCTAGCTTTCCAGTCGTGGGCTCCGCCGGGGCAA
>JANQFM010000916.1 GCA_028277865.1 Acidobacteriota bacterium | reverse complement strand
GACTGCCGACTGCCGACTGCCGACTGCCGACTCACCTCGGCAGCGGCGGCGGCTGATCGGCGGGGATGGGCGACTGATACGGCTTCCCCTTGGTCGCCTCTTCAAAAGCTTGGCGGGCACGTTTGAGCAGGTCGGGGTCGGTCAAGAGATCGGCGCCGGTCAGGGCGATGACCTGGGTCGCAACCAGTGCGCCCTTGACGCCCGCCTCGGTGCCGTGGCAGGCCGTGGTGGCCCAGCTATGCCAAGGGACGTCGGCAGCGGCCGTGGTGACGGAAAAGCCGACTGTCGGGGTGATCCAGCTGACTTCGGCCACGTCGGTCGAGCCGCCCCGGGGGGGCTCGGGAGCGTCGGCCAAGGGCTTCAGGGACGTGTCGTAGCCCTTCTGCTCCTCCAGTTTCAGAAAGCTTTGCAGTTGCCTTGCGAACTCTTGCTCTTCCGGGCTGAAGGTCGGAGGGCCGACAGCTTCCAGGTTCTTTTGGGCTGCTTCCTGCAAGGGGCGGTTGAGCAGCGTTTCATGGACGCCCGTAATCAGGAAGACCTTGTGCTCGGTGCCGGTCCCCAGTGCGGCGCCCTTGGCGATGTTGAGGATGCGCTGGTAGTAGCCGCTCACCGATTTGCGGTTCACGTCGCGCACGTAGTACCAGGCTTTGGCGTACTCGGGGACCACGTTGGGCGCCTCGCCGGCGTTGGGCATCACGTAGTGGATGCGGGTGGTGGGCATGACGTGCTCGCGCATCAGGTTGACGCCGTAGTTCATCAACTCCACGGCGTCCAACGCGCTGCGCCCGTTCCAGGGATCGGCAGAGGCGTGGGCGGCTTGGCCGAAGAACTCTACTGTGAAGTTGTTCATGGCCCGACCGGGCTGGTTGCGGACGGCGGTCTCCTGGGAAGGGTGCCATTCGATGCAGGCGTCCAGGTCGTCAAAGACGCCTTCGCGGGCCATGTAGACCTTTCCCACCACTGTCTCTTCGGCAGGAGTCCCGTAAAGCCGCACCGTGCCCGGCAGCTTCAGTGATTCGAGGACTCGCTTGAGGGCGATCGCGCCGGCCACCGACGCCGATCCGAAGAGATTGTGCCCGCAGCCCTGCCCGCTGCTGACGCCGTCTTGACGCGCCTGTCGGCGGGGGACCGGGGCGTTGCCCACTCCGGGCAGGGCATCAAACTCGGCCAGCACCCCGATCACCGGCTGGCCGCTGCCATAGCTGGCAATAAAGGCGGTGGGCATGTCGGCCACGTTGGATTTGACCTCAAATCCTTCCTCCCTCAAGATGCCGGCCAAATAAGCGGCCGACTTTTTCTCTCGCAAAGCGGTTTCTGAATATTCCCAGAGATCCATGGCCATCTGACGGACTCTCGAGGTCAGCTTTGCGGCTTCCACCAAGGCGGCGGACTTGGCTGCAGAGGTCTGCTGGGCTGGCAGGAAGGCAGTCAGCCCGGCGCTGGCGATGCATAGGCAGAGGAGCTTTTTCATGGGGCGAGTCTAGCATTTGGGAAACGGGAGTTCACGCAGGGGCGCAGAAGTGCGGAGACGGAGACAGGAGGTGCCCTTCGCACCCCCGATGGTTGTCAGCGGGGGTGCGAAGGGCGAAAAGGGCTGCAAGAGACCCTTTATTGGCCGGTGAGGACGATGTCGTCGATGTACCAGCCCAGGAAGTTGTTGGCGATGTTGTCTTCGCTGTCAAAGCGGAAACGCAGCTGGAATTGACTCGAAGGAGTCACGTTAAAGCTTTCGCCGATGAATCCCGAGGGATTGGAAGTGGCGGAGTTGATCTCCCGGAGCAGTGTCCAGGTGCTTCCGCCGTTGGTGCTGACCTCGATGAACATTCGGTCGAATTGCCCGTTGAAGGATTCCGTTTCCCAGAAGTGGTTGAAGGTCAGGGTCGCGCTGGAGGCACCCGACGAGTCGATGACGGGCGAGGTCGCTGTTCCCACAGCGGTTCCCACATCGTAGTCGCAGTTGGGGTTGGCACGGCTGAAGGCAAAGGTGAACGACCCCGATGCCGGCGGCACGCAGTCGCTGGCGACCCGCCACAGGTCTGTCGTTCCATTGGTCTTGGTCCAGCCGTTGGCCGATCCATCGTCGAAGTCCTCCTCATAGATGGTCATGGGCGGATCCGGAGGATCGCCGTCGGTAATCCTCACGCAGCGAAATCGCCCGGTGTTGGTGCCCGCCCCGGCGTCCTTGTCATTGACTAAGACCAGGCGCATGCTGCTGCCGGTGTAGGACTGGCCGACGGGGATGGAGAAGGATTCGAAGCTGCCCGAACCCGAGTAGCGCGGCGAAAACTGGAAGGCGCCTCCCCAATTCTGAGTTCCAAAGAACTGGAAGATGCGGGTGTTGTTGGTCAGGGTCTGGTCCTCATCGAAGCCAATGCCGTGAATCTCTCCCTGAGAGGAACTGGAGTACTCGAACTCGATCACGGTGTTGGCGGTCACGTTGAAGCTCTGGGTGGAACGCCGCCAGCGGTTGCCCTGCATGAACAGGGTGGCGCCGCCGTCTTCGACCGCAACGGTGCCGGAGCCGTCCTGGTTGGAATAAGCCCCCAGCCCGAAGCTGTTGAAGTCAATGGAGCCGGCCGGGCAGGTGGGAGGCGGCGGAGGCGGCGGAGGAGGCGGAGGAGGCGCTGCTCCCAAAGCGGCCGCGGCGTTGAGGCGTCCGCCGGTGACGGTGATTCCGGACATGGAGGAAATCGGATCCACGTTGTCGAGGATGGTGCTCTTGAGCTGCGCGGTGGTCAGGCTGGGGTCATTGGCCAGCAGCAAGGCCGCCACGCCGGCGACGTGAGGAGAGGCCATCGAGGTTCCGCTCTTCAGCCCGTAGGTGTTGTTGGGCTCGGTGCTCAGGATGCTGGAGCCGGGCGCGCCCAAGTCCACCGAGGTGGCACCGAAATTGGAAAAGCCGGATCTGGCGTCGGTACGGGTGGTGGAGGCCACCGAGATGATGTTGGATGAAGTGTAGCTGGACGGAAAGTGGGGCGAGCTGTCGGTGTTGACGCCGCTGTTTCCCGCGGCAGCCACAAAGAGGCAGTTGCAGGCATTGATGGCGTCCAAGAGAGCCTGGGAAAAGCCTCCGCCTCCCCAACTGTTGTTGGTTATTGGAACGTTTTTGTCGGTAGCATACTCGATGGCGCTGATGGCGTCGGAGGTGGAGCCGCCCTGAGGCCCCAGGAATTTGAGGGACATGAGTTGAACGGTCCAGTTGACTCCTGTCACGCCAGTACCGTTGTTGCCCTCTGCGCCGATGGTTCCCGCCACATGCGTGCCGTGGTCGTCGCCGAGACCGTCGAAGACGGAGTTGTCATTGTTGAAGAAGTCCCAGCCGTTGATGTCGTCGATAAGGCCGTTTCCGTCATTATCGTTGCCGTCGACGACCTCATCCGGATTGACCCAGATGTTGGCGTCCAGATCGGGATGTGTCGTCTGAATCCCTTCGTCGATCACCCCCACCACGACGTTGCTGGAACCTGTAGTGATGTCCCAAGCCTCCTCAGCGCTGATGTCCGCTCCAGGTGTCCCTCCGCTCTGTCCCGTATTGCTCAGGCCCCACAGTTCATTAAAGCGGGGATCGTTGGGAGTGAGATCGGCGAAGACCGTGTAGTCGGGCTCGATCAGCCGAACCTCGCGCCGCCGCGAGAGAGCCTCGATGGCATTTTCAGACATCCGAACCGCCATGGCTGGAATCCTTCTGAATTTCTTTCTCACCTGGCCGCCTATCGACTGCACGTACTGTCGATGGCTGTCACTGGGCGCCTGGTGATAAAGCACGATCATATTGCGCTTTTGATCGCCCCGCGGCGGTCGGCGGCGCTGTCCTTGCGCCTCAAGGAGCAGGGCTGCCAAAAAGGACAGCCCGAGCAGAATGCTGACAACTTTGACGTAGCTTCTTTTCATAGTTCAAATCCTCTAGCGAAACGGAAAGTGAGAGGGCCTTCCAACTTGGTGGGAGGCCGGTTTTGAGTTGCTCCTACCTTTTCCCTTGAATGGGCAACAATTAGGCGGACAAGCTCCATCATCAGGTGCCTGTTGCCCTTCAGATTGAGAGCCGGGCTTGCGGTTTTCGATGCTTCAGTCGTTGAGGAATTGGGATTCGCTGGCGGACAAGATCTCGGCGGGAACACGTATTGTTCTCACCGCTGAATCAGCGGTCACCCCCGATGCTCTCTCTCCTGGCCCTGCAACTGCCCTGCTGATTCGGCACTGCCCCGGCTTTGCCTGAAAACCCCTTACCCAGCCAGCCTTGCCGGCTCGATCAGGCGCTTTGCCCTGCTCAGGCTCTGCCTCGGGGAACCTCGGGTCGACGAAAGCATGGCCGGTCCACGGCACTTCCGCCTCCCCCTCTGCGAAAATTCATGGCGAGGCGCGGACAGAATCCTCACCAAACACGAACGGTGTTTTGTTCATCAAGTGAATCCTCCTGTTTCAGACAGGTTGACAATTTTCATAGCTGTTATGAGCTACTCATTATTTATCATAGCAGCTTTCGCCACACAAGTTGGAAATATTTTTAAACGAATTCCATTCTGTAAAAGCAAGCAAAAGTTTAAATGACGACATATTTTTCTAGGCACACATCAGAATTCAGGATTGGAAAGAATCAGCCTATCCAAATTGAGCATGCATTGACAAGAATTAACTAGGATATATGAATATATATGCAAAAGAGCTCCTGTAGGGTTGACTACATATCGTGAATTGCTCTGCGGAGAAGCGATTCGAAGAGATGCGGATAGGCTGTCAGCCTCACAAATCGGCCCAAAGCTCACCAAGGAGTGTCAGCAGGGCGTTGGCCGTGCGCTCCGGATCGTGGCGAATGCAGGGGGTGGTCGTCCTGAGGCCGGCTTGGTGAATCGTCCCGACTCCCGGCTTCTGCGGCCTGCCGAGGTCGATTTGGACGGGTTCAGCTGCCTCAGCGTGACGCCACGCCGAGGCACTGGCCCCGGCTGATCCGGGGCGGCCTCGAGTTTGCGCCCGACAGCCTCTGCAATGCGATCATCCCCATCCTGCTGGTCAAATCTCTTGAGGCAATCCTTGAGGAAACCGGGTTGAAGCCATCATCAAGGAGGATGCTTGACCCTGGAATGGATTGGGACTATTCTGCGTTGGCTCTCTTTTGAGCAGGAGGGCAATTTAGCCAATGAGTGGCTATTCTTGGTTAACCTGAAGGGCTGTTGCACATAGCCCCAAGACTGCATCTGGCAGCGCCTCGACGGGGGCTTTTAAAGGTAAGTGGGTATGGATCTAGTTCTGCTCCTGGATATCGACGGGACGCTTACCCCGCCTCGAAAGCCGTTGAGGAAGGAGATGGCGGAGGCGCTCAAGAGGCTGGTAGTGCCATTCCATCTCGCCGCAGGCAGCGATCTCCCTCTGGTCAGCGGCCAATTCCTCGAGCCACTCCATAAATTTGGTTTTGAAGGGGAATTTGACGCCTTCCTCAGCAACGGGGCAGCCCGCTATCGCTGCACTTATTCCTCGGAGCTCGTGTTGGAGAAGTTGTCAGAATTCAATTTTCGTCGCCACCTGGGCGAGGACGGTTACCGCTTCTTGGTCGAATCCTTAAAAGCGACCCTGGAAAGAAAGGAGTTTCAACTCCCGAATTCCATTCAAGTGATAGGGAGCCAAATTGTGGATCGTGGGCCAATGATCAATTTTTGCCCAATTGGGAGGCCTCAGCAGGAGGCCTTGAAAACTGATGCGCGACGTCTCCGCCAGCAGTTCGTGAAGCATGATCAAGAAAATCAGTATAGACAAATAATATTATTATATCTGCAAAAAATACTCTCAGGCCTAATAGGCGAGAAGGATCTCCGCATCATGCTGGGAGGGCAAACATCCTTTGATATCGTGATAAAGGGGAAAGATAAGACGAATGCAGTCCATGAGCTGCTGGATTCAGGGGTCAAGAAGGTCATGTTCTTTGGCGATGCCCTTTTTGAGGGTGGCAATGATTATCCTATTATCCAATACATTAATGAATGGCAAGAACCGGATCGTCCTTGCCCTCTGGAGGCGGTTCCGGTCGAAGGTTGGCGCGATACCATACAGATCTTCACCGATAATAATTGGCTAAGCTAGAATAATTGAATAGTCGGCATCGCAGGGGATCAGTTTGCCGACGAATCAGATCCCGAGGCGCCTATGCCGGATAGGAAGTTGGAGGAGAAGGCACATCTGTTGGCGACCCAGTGTGCTGCCGATGGTTGGCAGGAAATCCGGCTTGACGACCAATTGGTCGACACTTATTCCCTATCCAAATGGTCCGCTGATTTTTCTTTGATGACGGCGGGGTACCGAGACCGGCTTGACCCTGATGATGCCGGAAACCCGGAAGTGCCCTTCAACCTCGTCTCGGTGGCGATCCTCGCAGAGTCCAAGGCCAGAGTCTTTCAAAGAAAACTCAAAGATGGGAAGGCCGGGCAGGTTCATATCGGCGGTGAAGTGCGCCCTCATACGCAGGAGTTCATCAAGCTTGCTGCGCGGGTCTACGCGGCGCATGGTTTGACCGTGCATCTTCGCAAGGATCTGAAAACGACTCCGGTCTGGTATTCCTCTTTCGGCATTTTTCATCAAGAGCTTGACAGCGGCGAGAACTTCACGGCAAGCCATTCTCAGTATTTCAAAGGCGGCTGGAAACCCCTGGACGCCGAAGGCCAGCAACTGCTGACTGAGGAGGCGGAGATTGTTGCGGAAGTGAGAGCGATCGTTTCAGAGCGTGCCACCATAAGGCTCGGCCCTTGGCGTTCCAACCCTCTCATTGTGTATGACTTTGACGTGGATGCCGTGTATGCCTCTTTTCAGCGATCTGTCATAGGCGAGGAGCAGATTGCCTGCATCAGGGACGCGGGCCGGAGGGGGTTCCGGTGCTGGGCCTGCACTCTAGGCGGATCGATGAGAGCGACGACCGAAAGGCTGTTTTCGGCGCTTGGCATCCCTGTCGGGGAACGAGGGACGATCCGCTATTTCATGGGCGAGGAAGATTCGCAGTTTCACAATGTCGGCCAGTTGGACCTCGGGGTCGATCCTGGGACGGCTCGGGTCTACCGCAATGTTGGCGCCGAGGAACTTCTGCTCACGGATCAGGCGGATCTGGTCTTGATCTGGGATCCTGATGGGGATCGGCTGAAAGTGATAGCCCAAGCGCCCTTGAAAGATGGCTCTTTGGGCCGGAGTGTCGGCCTGGAGGTGGATGACTATCCCGATCCAGCTAAATGCATTGCCTATTTGACCCCCAACCAACTCTACCTGATGCTGGCGGCCTTCCGCATCGATGCACTTCGTTCGGCCGATCTGCTCGATGCCTATGACTGGTTTATCGGCGCCTCAGTCCCGACGACCCAGGCGCTGGATGAACTCGCCTTGGCGGAAGGGCTGCCCTGCGTCCGTGTTCCCGTGGGATTCAAGCATATAGGGGATCTTTGCCGACAGGTCGAGAACCGGCTCCGCGAACCGGGGCCGGTCAGCTTAGAGACGGCAACGGGAGAGACTGTTCGGTTAGGTACGAAGCCCCGCGCCTTGCTGCTTTGCGAAGAATCAGGCGGCGCCGCTCTGGGGGGCCACCGGTTGCTGACGAGCAAGAGCGGCAAACGCAGCATGCTCGCCCTGAGGGAAAAGGACGGCATGCAGCTCGGCCTCTTGACCATTGCTCTCGGAGCGCACTTGCATAAGACCGGCAAGTCCCTTGTCCAGTTCTTCCACGATCTGGTCACCGGCCGGAACATCATGTGCTTTCACTACCATCGACAGGATGTCCGGCTCTACGACGAGAGCTTGATGGGGGCAGAGCTGAAGAAGGCCAAGGCAGAAGGCTTTGTGCATCGTGACCGAGTGATGAAGTTTTTCAGGAACCTCGTCGCCGGGCATCAAGCCGGACGCCACTCGTTGCGCGATATTCGACGAGAGATCAATGCACGCCGAGAAGGCCGGACGGTTGAGGTGCCGAAGCCGAGGAAGGCTTACATCGCGGGGGACGGGGTGATCTTGGAAAGCGACCGCTTGCGCTTCATCATCCGTGCCTCGGGGACCGATGCGTTATTGCGCTACTATGTCGAAGGGGAGGACCGGGAAGCGATCCGGGCGGTTCAGAGGACGCTGATAGACCTGGTTATCCCTTAATCCGGATTTCTCACGGGTTGCCTGCTGCGATTGGCAAGCAGTCAGTTGTCAGTCCTGGGTTCCCCAGCCTCCACCCCCGGATAGCGAGGGACAATGGTTTCGTGACGATGGCACGCCAGCAAAGAATTCTGATTCTGGTCTTGGACAGCGTCGGTGTGGGTGAAATGCCCGACGCAGCCAAGTTCGGTGATCAGGGGAGCGACACCCTGGGGCACGTGGCCGCCTTTCGCCCGCTTCGAATCCCCCGCTTGCAGGAACTGGGAATCGCCAACATCCGTCCCTTGAGCCACGTTGCTTCCCTGGCGGCGCCAAAAGCCGGCTTCGGCAAAGCCGCCCTGGCCTCCAACGGCAAGGACACCACATCGGGGCACTGGGAGATGATGGGGCTCATTCTGAAGACCCCCTTCCCGACCTATCCGAACGGCTTCCCGCCATCGGTCATGCGCAGCTTTGAAGAGGCCATTGGACGCAAGGCGCTGGGCAACCTCGCTGCCAGCGGCACC
>JANQFM010000900.1 GCA_028277865.1 Acidobacteriota bacterium | reverse complement strand
CCAGGGGACCATCAACGGGATGGGCGAACGGGCCGGCAATGCCGATTTGGCCGAAATCGCCTTGGCTTTGAAAGGGCTTTACGGCGTCCCGGTTGGGATGAATCTGAAGCACATCCGTGATGTCTCCTCTGCTGTGCAGCAGGCCGGCGGCTACCGCCTGGATGCCTGGAAGCCTTTGGTAGGCGGCAACCTTTTCACCCGCGAAAGCGGCGCCGTAGCCAGCCAGTTCCACATCCCGGAAGCCATCGAACCCTTCTCCTCCGAACTGACCCAAGCGCCCCGGCGCATCGTGCTGGGCAAGAAAAGCGGCTTGGCCAGCATCGACCTGAAATTGCGCCAGCTGGGAATTGAGATTCCTGACCAGTCAAAAGCGGAGATCCTGGCAGCGGTCAAGCGGCGGGCAGTGAAGAAGAAGGGATTGCTGAGCGACGAGGAATTCCAGAGGATTTGCCAAGAGTGCGCTGCAGCATAGACTTGCCAAACGTCATTCGCGGCCAGTAGCATAGATGCAGGGGTGAGAAAAATGGGAAGCGGAAAAAAACCAGATCTTGAAACAGAAGCAATTGAACCAGGAGTGGAATTCACCGACAGAGGCGTCCAATTCATTCCTCCACATGTCCTGCTGGAAGACAAGACCGTCCAGGAGACTTTTCAGATAGCGAAGAAGCTTGTTGAAAAGAAGTCCCAAGCGGGCTGAGAGCTTTTGAGTTTCAGATCCGGTGCCGTCGTTCCCGCAGGGTCAATTTTGGTTCCGAGATGCACCAAATGTTGTCATGCCTTTCAATGTCCTGTTCTTGCCCCTTTTAGGCGGATATTTCTTCATCACTAATTGGAATAGGACCAAATTTCTTGCTATCCGTCTCCAAGGTCATCATTTGATCTTTCAATCTGCCTTCGCTGGGTTGATATTTTTGGCTATCTCTTTGTTGCTATCGGCGTTATGGGGAGTTATTTGGCCAACATCGGAATACTTGGACTGGGTTAATGGTCAATGGAAGCAGTATGTTCCATTTCCGCACTCCGGAATAGCTGGCCTTGCGCTGGTACTCGGAGTAACTTCGGCATGCCTTGGAAACAAACTGCAACGATTCGACAAGAGTAGATGTGCATTCAAAGCCATTCAAGAAAATGGCAATCCGTTGGAAATGCTGTTCAGCCGCGCATTGAACAAGAAAAAACTCGTATCCATTACGCTCAAGAATAGCAAGGTTTACGTTGGCTTTGTCTGGAAGTTGCCCGATCCCACGGCCAAATTCGAAGGTGTGAGGCTGATTCCTGTCCTGAGTGGCTATCGGAAGAATGAGAGCCGGGAGTTGGTCATCACGACTCATTATTATTCATTCGTAGAACCCATCATTAAGGACATGCCGAAGGGTGCTGATGCCATCGAGCAGGGATTGGACGTAGAATTGGTCCTGCCAATTGATTCCATTTACAGTGCCAGCTATTTTGACTTGGTGGCCTACGTTAAGCACTTTCTTCAAGGATAGCGATTAGGGCGAAAACAATTGTATGGCAGGCTGAGGCTAAGACTCAGAAACACTGGTGTCTTGACGCGAAACCCCTCACCTAAAGGCCGGCAGCACCGCTTCGCCGAAGAGCTTGGCCTGCTCCAGGCGGTCATCCCCCCACAGCTCCAGCAGGATGTGAGTGCAGCCCGCCTTGCGGAAGTCCTGGATGCGGGCGATGCACTCATCGGGTGTGCCGGCGATGGGGCAGACCTTTTCCAACACTTGGTCGCTGACGGCCTGGGCTGCCGCCTTGCGGCCTGCCGAGTCCATGGCCTCGGCGATGGGGGAGATCTCTTCGAAGGTCAATCCGGCCTTTTCCAGGATCACGTCCGCCGATCCCCGGATGTTCTGCACCTTGTTGGCCAGGTACATGGCAGCCATCTCGCGGGCGCCCTCCTTGGCGTTGCGCGCATCGCGTCCGATGCTGCCCACGATGACCGAGCCCAGGTCCAGCTCCGACGGGTCGCGACCGGCTTTACGGGCACCCTCCTCCATGGCAGCCCGCGAATACTCCACAAATCCGGGCGTGGTGATGCTGGCGGTGAGCAGCCCGTCGGTGATGGCGCCCGACATGCGCTGCAGAATGGGGCCTGTTGCGCCGAAGTAGATGGGAACCTTGCCTGGAGGGACGTGGGAGTCGCTGCGCAAAGCCGGGTAGTCGGCCGAAAAAGCCCGGCCTTCGTATCGTACTTCGTCCCCTTCCAAAGTGGCCCGGATGATTTCGACGGCCTCCCGCATGACAGTAGCCGGACCCACTTTGCGGCCTTTTTCGCCTTCGCCGATGTGCTTCATGAAGATCTTGGAAGCACCCAAGCCCAGCAAAAAGCGTCCCGGCCCGGCAGCTTCCTGAAGCACTCGGGCTTCCATCGCGATCTGGGCGGGATGGCGGGTGTAGGGCGAAATGATGCCCCACCCGATGCCGATGCGGCTGGTCTCTCGGGCGATGACGGCGGTGATGGCGGTAGAGGAGCGGGCTTCCATGGAATGCTTGCGCCACCAATGGTAGGCCTCGGCCAACCAAAAAGTGTCGAAGCCGGCCTGCTCGCAGGCCTGGGCCATCTGAACCGTCTCGTCGAGCGGTTCCATGCTGAGTTGAAGGACTCCGATTTGAAAGGGTACTGCCATGATGGGTCACCTCGCGTAAGGGGATTCCGCGCAAAGGCGCAAGGTCCGCCAAGTTTCTGTACCTTGCGAACTTGGCGTCTCTGCGCGAAACCTCATGGATCGGTCCAAGAATGCTCCAGGCCTTTGATGATCGCCCACAGGGCACGGTTGAGGGGTGTGGGGACGCCTGCCTCTTCTCCATAGCGGACGATGGCACCGTTGAGGAAGTCGACTTCGGTGGGGCGCCGGGCCAGGACGTCCTGCAGCATGCTGGCCTTGTGCTTTCCCGCTGCTTGGGCAGCCTTTTGGATCAGCTGGCGGGGATCTTCATCCAGCTCGATCCCCAGCGCCTCGGCCACAGCCAGGCATTCGTCGATCAACTGCTCGAAGAGTTGGCCGGTGGGCTCGAAAAAGGTGGCTGCGCCATGATGAAGCTGGGTCAGGGCGCCCACGGGGTTGGTGGACGCGTTGAAGACCAGCTTAGTCCACTGGGCGCTGCGGGCGTCCTGCATGGCCAAGGTGTTGAGCCCGGCCCGAGTGAGGCTCCCAGCCAAGCGTTCGACCTTCTCGAAGGGTGTTCCCGTGGGCTGGAATGGGCCGATCCAGGTATCTCCCCGAATGTCGAAGCAAACGTGCCCCGGCTCGACCAAGTGCCCGGCGGGAAAGGTCGTCCCCAGGATCACATGGTGGACGTATTCAGCCAGGATCTCCTCATTGCCGGCCCCGTTTTGCACCGAGCAGACAGCGCTGCCTTCATCGAAAATCCCTTGGGCAGCCCGGATCGCATCCCGTGTGTGCATGCTTTTGGTCACCACCAAACCGAAGTCGCAGCGCGGGATTTGCGCAGGATCGGTCGTGGCGCTCAGCCTTGCAGTGAAGTCCGCTTCCCCGGAAAGGCGCAGCCCTTTTTCATTGATTGCGGCCACATGAAGCCTGTCGAGGTCGTAGGCATAGACTTCCACATCTTCCAGGCGGGCCAGGAAAGCAGCGAAAAGGCTGCCAATAGCCCCGCATCCAACCACGCAAATCTTCATTCGGATTCTTCTTTGCGTTCTTTTCTTCGCGTCTTTGCGTGAAACTCTTATTCTGGTCTCTCGCCCCCTCGAAACAGTTTCCAGGGGATGCTGGACAGGTTCTCTCCCTCCTTCTCCCCCACCCGGTAGAGATCCTGCGTATAAAGGCAGGCCTCGCCATTTTCATCCACCACCTGGGGATGGAAGGAGAGGATCATATTCTCCTGCAGTTCGACATCCACCTCGGCGCCGATGGCCGGGTGCTCGATCATGGTCAGGCCGATGGAGTGACCCGACAGGTGCCCCAGGCCAAATCCATACTTCTTGAAGATGCCGGCGGCCGCCTGGTGGACATTGGATGCCTTCTCTCCCTGGCGCATCAGCCGACGGGCCGCCTCCAAAGCATCCGGGTAGGGATCCATCATGGCTTGGGTTCGGGGACTCAGGCTTCCTTGAATGAGGGGACGCGAAAACTCCACCCAATATCCTTGCAGGCCGGTGATTTCCAAGGAGTAGAGCATCAGGTCGTCCGCCTGCACCAACCGGTCGCCGGGAACCTTGAAGTGGGCCTCGGCTTCGCCGCCTGTCCCCGACAGCACGATATTCATCATGCGCGGCCCCGCTCCCCCGGCGAAAAACCGCTCCACGGCCGGCGCCATGATCTCAGCTTCCGTCCTGCCCGGCTGGTAGGCCTCGACCAATGCCCAGAATCCCTCTTCGATGACCCGCATGCTGTCGCGCACCTGCTCCAGCTCTTCAGCGCTTTTGGCCGCCCGCGCCATGTCGAACTGGAAGTCGAAAGGGATCAAGTCGAAGCTGCCTCGCACCAGCTCCCGATAGTCGCGCACTTCCAATATGAAGTCCATGCCATAGACGGCCAGGCGGTTCCACTTGCGGAACTCGGCCTGCTGGCG
>JANQFM010000819.1 GCA_028277865.1 Acidobacteriota bacterium | reverse complement strand
GAAGTCGAAGCGCAGCGCTGGCCCGGCTGCAGGATGTCCGGGTTCATTCCCAGGCACATGCTGCAGCCCGATTCGCGCCAATCGAATCCGGCCTCCTGGAAGATGCGGTCCAGCCCTTCGGCTTCGGCCAGCTTTTTGACCTGCTGCGAACCCGGCACCACCATGGCTTCGACGCTTGAAGCGACCTTTTTGCCCTGAACGATCCGGGCAGCGGCGCGCAGGTCCTCGATGCGCGAGTTGGTGCAAGACCCGATGAAGACCCGGTCAAGCCGAATGTCCTGGATCGGGACGCCGGGTCTCAAGTCCATGTACTCCAAAGCCCTGCGCGTCGCCTTGCGGTCGTTTTGGTCCTCGAACAACTCGGGGTCGGGTACCCGACCGGTGACGTCGGTGATCATGCCGGGGCTGGTTCCCCAACTGACTTGAGGCGCCAGATCCGATACGTCCGCCGCCAGGGACTTGTCGAACAGGGCGCCCCGGTCGCTTGCCAGTGAGCGCCAATGCTCCACAGCCTTGTCCAAGTCCTCTCCCTGAGGTGCGAAGCGGCGTCCGCGCAGGTATTCGAAGGTGGTCTCATCAGGTGCGATCATGCCGGCCCGCGCTCCGGCTTCGATCGACATGTTGCAGACCGTCATGCGCTCTTCCATCGACAGATTGCGTACGGCTTGGCCGCAGTACTCGATCACGCAGCCGGTGGCGCCGTCGGTGCCGATGGTGCGGATGATGAAGAGGATCAGATCCTTGGCCGTCACTTGTGGCGGCAAGGTGCCTTCGGCCTGGATGCGGTAGGTCTGAGGCTTGGCCTGCCATAGGCATTGAGTGGCCAGCACATGCTCCACCTCGCTGGTACCGATGCCGAAAGCCAAGGCTCCGAAGGCGCCGTGAGTCGAGGTATGGCTGTCGCCGCATACGATGGTGTTGCCCGGCTGGGTGATGCCCAATTCCGGGCCGATCACGTGCACGATCCCCTGATCAGGGCTGTCCAGCCCGTAGAGCGGAACGCCGTATTCCTGGCAATTCCGCTCCAGGGCTTCGATCTGGGCCAGCGCAGTCGCGTCGGTGATGGGCAGCGATCGATCCCAGGTTGGAACGTTGTGGTCGGCTGTGGCGAAGGTCCGCTCGGGGCGGCGCACGCGGCGTCCCTGAAGGCGCAGCCCTTCGAAAGCCTGGGGGGAGGTGACTTCGTGCAGCAAATGGGTGTCGATGTAAAGCAGGCTCGGCCGTCCAGGCTCCTCATGGACCACGTGGGACGACCAAATCTTGTCGAAAAGGGTCTGTGCCATATCCACCAGTTTCGCGCAAAGACGCAAAGAAGTGCAATTGTCGGCAGGAGTCGGATTTCAGGTTCCGGACCGCCAACCGCCAATTCCTTCTTACTCGACCTCAATTCAGCGCATGCCGAACGGATCCAGGAGTTTCACGCAAAGCCGCAAGATAATCCCTTACCTTTCTTCACTTTGCGTTCTTTGCGGCTTTGCGCGAAATCCCTTTTGAGGCTCTCGATTAAGCCGAGGCTGCCCGGGCGTGGTTCCTGGTGCGGCTCTTTTCGTGAAGAGCTTTGTTGACGGCGTTCAGGTAAGCGCGGGCGCTGGCATCGATGATGTCGACACTGGCCGCCTTGCCGGTGTACTGCCGCCCGTCGATCCGGACGTGGACGAACACCTCGCCCAAGGCGTCCTTTCCGCGGGTGACCGAGTTGATCGAAAAGTCCAGCAATCGCCCCCGGCTGCCGGTGATCTTGTCGATGACCTTGTAAATGGCGTCCACAGGGCCGTCGCCGTAGGCCGACTCGACAAACAACTGGCCGGCTTTTTCCAGCTTGACCACAGCCGATGCCAGTTCCTGGTTGCCTCCAGCTGAATGGATGTACTTCAGCTTGTAGGTGTCGGGGATGATCTTCATCCCGTCCTGGATGATGGTGATCAGGTCTTCGTCGTAGACTTCCTTTTTCTGGTCGGCCAGCTTGGTGAAAAAGAAGTAGGCCCGCTCCACTTCCTCGCGGTTCAGGCGGTATCCCAGCTCTTCGAACTTCTTGGACAAGGCATGCCGTCCGCTGTGCTTGCCCAGCACCAGGGTGCTGGAAGTGATGCCGACGGACTGGGGGGTCATGATCTCGTAGGTCTGGGCGTTCTTGAGCACGCCGTCCTGGTGGATCCCGGCTTCGTGAGCGAAGGCATTCTTACCCACGATGGCCTTGTTGGGCTGGACGAAGGTGCCCGTCAGGTTGACCAGCAACCGGCTGGAGCGGGAAATCTCTTCAGAGACGATGCCGGTGTGATAGGGCAGGATGTCGCTGCGCGTATGCAAGGCCATCACGATCTCTTCCAGCGAAGCGTTGCCGGCCCGTTCGCCGATGCCGTTGACCGTACACTCCACTTGCCGGCAGCCGTTCTTGACACCCGACAACGAGTTGGCCACCGCCAATCCCAAATCGTCGTGGCAGTGGCAGCTGAAGATGGCCTGGTCCGCGTTGGCCACCTTGGCCAGCAAATAGGCAAACAGCGCCCCGTACTCCTGGGGTTCGGAGTAGCCTACCGTGTCGGGGACATTGATGACCCGGGCGCCTTGCTCGATGACCGCTTCGAAGATTTCGGCCAGGTATTCGGGATCGCTGCGGGTGGCGTCCTCGGCCGAAAACTCGACTTCCTCGCACAAGTCGCGGGCGATCTTGACCGATTCGACAGCCTGGTCCAGCACCTGGCTGCGCGATTTGCGCAACTTGTGCTGCAAGTGAATGTCGGAAGTGGCGATGAATGTGTGGATGCGAGGCTTGGCAGCGTGCTTGACGGCCTCCCAGGCCCGCTCGATATCCATCCGGTGGGTCCGGGCCAGTGCGGCGATGGAAGGGCGGCGGATCTCGGCGCTGATGGCCTGCACAGCTTCGAAATCGCCCTCCGAGGCGATTGGAAATCCCGCCTCGACCACGTCCACCTCCAGGCGTTCCAGCTGGCGGGCCATCTTGAGCTTCTCTTCCAGGTTCATGGAACAGCCCGGGGATTGCTCGCCGTCACGCAGGGTGGTGTCGAAAATATAAACCCTTTCAGACATCTTCCCCTCCTTCCCGATGGTGAAGGGCAAGAAACTAGCAAATCCGGCTTAGACAGTCAAACAGTTACAAGATTTGCGGATAAAGATGAGGAGGAGATTGGCGATTTCACGCAAAGACGCATTGAACGCGAAGAAGAAGGGAAGGGATCGGGAGTCAAAAGGTTCTTTGCATCTTTGCGGCTTTGCGTGAATCTCCGGATTCCCTAATCGATCAGCCGGGCGGTGACCAGAATGACCAAGGCGTCACCGCCGCCCTGCAATTCGGTGGTGCCCAAAACGACGGTCTCTTGGTCAGCCATTTCAAAGGACGTCTGCAAAGTCGCCGCTGCTCTTCGGGGGGCGCCGGCGTGGCGTGCGCCGGCCTGTATGTGGAGCTGGTGGACCTGCATTCGACCGTCTTTTTGAAGGCGCAGATTTTGGATCTCGATCTCGAATTTCAGCTCGGCGCCGCCACTGATCGCAACACCGCGTCCTTCCTGGGTACGCACGCTGGGAGAGGCGATCAATTCAAAGCTCTTGAAGGCGGTCAGCGAGGCAACCTCTCCAACGATGCTGCCGATGCCTTCCGGCAATGAAGGGGGAGGGCCATCCTCCTTGCGCTTTCCCTTGAGCAGATGGAACTGGAGCTCAATACCCCGAGCCGGCTGGTCATACCGGCTGATCAGTGCCCGGACGGCGGCATGGACGTCGGACGGCGCAGTCAGGGTCATGGTATTGAAATGTGCGCTGGCCGAAGGCTCGTAATCTCCGATAAAGCCTTCCAAAAGCTGGCGCACCGCGTGGACGTTTTGATGGGAGATCTGATAGATCGTGGTTTCCCAGCCCGCAGGAGCCCCCTGTTCCTGATTTTGGCCCGTAACCTGCTGAGCCAAGGCCAATCCCGTGAATGCCGCACACAAAGCGAGAACAATCCAGCAAACTCTCTTGCCGACTCTCATGATCCTGTTCCTCCGGAAGTTGAATCCGATGTCTTTTGACTGATCCATATCATTCGCACGCCACTGCGGGTCAGGCGGAAGTTCATGACGATCCGGTCCTGGCCGACAGGCCGCGAATTCATGGCGGCAGGGTTGCCTGCAATCGCCTCGTCGAGCTGAGCAGCAGCAGCGTTCGAGGCCGCTTGGGAGATCGATTCTGCGCTGTTCGCAGCCGGTTCTTCAATGGTCGTCCTGACCGGATGGGGCTGGCGCCCTTGCGGAAGAGGAACCGGGCTGACGAGGGGATCCCCGGCTTGCGTGGCTGCCGGAGGATCATCCGATTGCACAGGCCAGCCCGTGACGGCCGCCGATTGGTTGAACGGCGCCACAGGCGAAGGGGGCAGACTCAGCCAAACCAGCAGCAACGCGCTCAGCG
>JANQFM010000804.1 GCA_028277865.1 Acidobacteriota bacterium | reverse complement strand
TCGCGTCCGGGGTGCCAGGCGTGGGTCAGCATCACCAGGCGATGCTGGGGGACGATGAGCAGATATTGGCCGCCCATGCCCAGTCCGCAGATGACCTTCACATCGGGGAGTGTTGCCGAAGGGTCGTCGGGCGGAAGCAGCCACCATTTGTAGCCGTAGGCCAGGCTGCCTTGAGCCTTTCCGACATGGCGTTGAACCGAGGCTTGAACCCATTGGCGCGGGACGACCTGGCGACCTTCCCAGCGGCCTTCTTGCACCATCAGCCAGCCGATCTTGAGCAAGTCGCGGGGGATCATGTCCAGCCCGCCGCCGGTGTGGTTGTAGCCGCTGCGATTGGATTCCCACTCGAAGTCCCGGATTCCCAAAGGGCCGAACAGCTTGCTGCGGGCGTACTCCTCGGCGTGCATTCCGGTGGCATGCTTGAGGACACCCCCCAACAGGATGGTGCCGCCGCTGTTGTACTCAAACACCTCTCCGGGTGCATGCTGCATGGGAAATTCCAGTACGTACTGATTCCAGCCGTCATTAAGCCGATTAAGCCGGCCCAGGGGATTGCTGCGGTCAAAAAGCGATGTGGACTGCTCGTCCCACCTGAATCCGGTGCGCATGGTGAGCAGGTCTTGCAGAGCCAGGTCGCGCTTGCGCTGGTCCAGATTGCCGGGTTGGATTTCGGGGAAGAACTCCAGGATCTTCTGGTCCACACCCCGGATCTTCCCCTCGCCGATGGCGATGCCGATGAGCAGCGAGGTGATGCTTTTGGAAATGGACTGAATGGTGTGCAGCCGATCCGGTTGCTGACCTTGAAAGTACTCCTCGACTACAAGCTTGCCGTCCTTGACCAGCAGCCAGGCATGCGAGTTGCCGAATTCCCCTTGGCGCATGCGCTCGGCAATGCCAGCCAGGACCTGAGCGTCCAGCCCCGCTTGCTGCGCCGTGGCCCTCTCCCATTGCCACCCCGGCTGTGGTGCCTGCCAGTGCGGAAAAGCCCAGCAACCCAACGTCAAAGCAAGAGCGAAAACGGCCACGCCAAGGCATCTGCAATCCATAATTCTTCCCCCTGCCCACCAAATCAACGCTCCCCGAGATTCCCTTGCGACGGAATGTTGAGGTGCTGCAAGGTGGGTGCTCCCTCCACGAAGTCCACCCGGCTCCAGCAGGCATAGTCCTGGGCGATGCGGAAAAGGTGCCGCAGTGGCATTTCCAAAAACTGCAGCAGCAGCAAGCGATTGGTGCCGGCGTGGCCGATCAGGGCCAGGCGTTGCCAGGGCTGCTCCCAGATCGATTGCCAAGCCCGCATGACCCGCCCCTGCATGGCCTGAACCGATTCCCCGCCCGGAGGCGTTGCCGTCACCCATTCCTGCAGGAAGCGTTCGGCCTGATCGGGGTCTCGTCGGCGGATCTCCTGCCAGGTCAGCCCTTCCCACTCCCCGAAATGGCACTCGCGCAAATCCGCAAAGGTCTCCAATTGCAGGCCGGTGGCATCCAGAAGCGGCTCAGCGGTTTGGCGGACTCGCAGAAGGTCGCTGCCTACGATCCGCTCTGGCAGCCAGCGGGTTGCCTGTTGAGCCAACCGAACGGCTTGGCGGCGGCCTTGTTGCGACAGTGCCACGTCCATGCAGCCCCAAAAACGCTTTTGCTGCTCGACAGCGCCATGGCGGACCAGGAAAAGCGTCCGCTTGCTCATCAGGCTGCTCCTTTGTAGGCGAAGGCACCGTAGGTGGCCACTTCGAAGATCAGCACAGTTGCTCCCAGGGCGTCCCCTGTCAATCCCCCGATTCTTCTCCAGCAAAAAAGGCAAAAGAGGCAGGCGACGGCGAAACCGGGCAGCAAAAGTAGTAGAGCGAAATCGGTTCCCGACAGCCAATAGCCTGCTGCCGCCAGCGTCAGCAGGCCCGGCAGGACTTGGGCCGGACCCAGGCCGGCAAGGAACGAACTGCCCAGCCCGGAATGGCGGGCGGCGGGAAAAAGCCAGCCCATCAAGGGTGCCGCACAGCGTCCGCCGGCATGGGCCAGCAGCAGACTGGTTTCCACAGCCGCAGCTGCAAGGCCGCTGAGCAAGGCGAACCGAAAAAGAAAAAGCAAAATGAGGGACAGCGCTCCGTAGCTGCCAATGCGGCTGTCGCGCATGATCTCCAGCATGCGCTCCTGGGTTCCGCCGGCTCCGAAGGCATCGGCGCAATCGGCCAGGCCATCTTCATGCAAGCCGCCGGTCAGCATGGCACCGAAGGCCAGGGCCGCTGCGATAGCCACCTCTGCAGGGAATATTCCGGATGTCCATCGGAAGACGCCAGCTATTCCCAATCCGATCAAGATCCCTACAAAGGGGTAAAAGGCGGCTGACCAACGCATTTGCGATTCGCTGGGCCTTTTCTTGAGCGGAACCGGCAGGCGGGTCAGGAATTGGACGGCCAACAGAAAGGGGGCTACCATCGGGGAAGAATAGCAGAGCGGCTTACTGGCGGTTCGCGGTTGGCAGTTGGCGACATAGGTGCAAGAGATGATGGCTGAGAATACTGGGGATGAGTTGGAAGGGCCGGAATCGGTCTTGATTGTGGGAGGGGCGCGCAGCGGCAAGAGCCGGTTTGCCGAAAGGCTGGCCAAGCCCTTTGACCGGGTGCTTTACCTGGCCACCGCCGAGGCGGGGGATGAGGAAATGGCCGCCCGCATCCGTCGCCATCGCAGAAACCGCCCCGGCCCTTGGCAAACGCTCGAGGAGCCGCTGGAAGTCGTTCCTGCGGTGGCCCGGCTGCAGCAGGAGGAGCAGGTCATCCTGCTCGATTGCATCACCTTGTGGATTGCCAACCTGATGGGCCGCGAACTGGACGACAAGGCCATCCTGCTCAAGGTGGACGCCCTGTGCAAGCTGATCGAATCCCCCGGCTGCCGCATCCTGGTCGTCAGCAACGAGGTCGGCCAGGGCATCGTACCCGCCAACGCCATGGCCCGCCGCTTCCGAGACCTTGTCGGCACCGCAAACCAACGCCTGGCCCATGCCGCTTGGCGGGTCTACTGGCTGGTGGCTGGGGTTCCGGTCAGAGTGAAGCAGGGGAAGGCTGTAGGCGAAAAAGGCTCTCTCTGTTCGCAGTGATTCTTCGCTCTTATAATCTGCCAACTGCCAACTGCCAACTGCCAACTGCCAACTGCCAACTATCTCTTCTGCCTCTCCATTTCCCTTCGACGGGTTCCGAAGAGGTTGAATTCCTTGGCCAGGATGGCGCCCAGGACTCCGATTGTGGTGATGATGACGGTGGCGTGCTCGTTGAGCTGCACGGTGAAGGCGAAGGCGATGATCCCCAGCAGGACGGTGATGAAGTAGAGCAGCAGGACGGCCTGGCGCTGGTTGAGCCCCAGGTCCATCAGGCGGTGGTGCAGGTGTTCGCGGTCGGCGCTGGCGATGCCCCGCCGGTTCAGGTAACGGCGCGTCATGGCCAGGGCGGAATCGAAGATGGGGATGCCGAAGACGATGGCGGGGATGAGGATCGAAGAGAGGGTGAAGCTCTTTTGCCCCCCCTTGACCGACAGGCAGGCCAAGGTGAAGCCCAGAAACATGCTTCCCGTGTCCCCTAGGAAGACCTTGGCAGGAAAGCGGTTATGGCGCAAGAACCCCAAGGTGGCGCCCGCCAGGACGATGTAGAAATAGGCCACGCCGCCCACTTGCGACCCACCGGTCATCTCTCCGTTGATGGTGATCAAGAAGAGCGTCAGAGCTGTGAAGAGTGCGATGCCCGTGGCCAGCCCGTCCAATCCGTCGATCAGGTTCATGGCATTGGTCAAGGCCACAATCCAGAGGATGGACAACGGGAAGGCCAGCCAGCCCAATTCGAAGTAGTCGCGCATCTCTGAAACGAGGGGGTTGCTGGCTAATTCAAAGTGCACTCCCATCCAAACGGCTACGCAAGCGGCCAGGGCTTGAAACCCCAATTTGGTGAAAGGCCCCAGGTTGCGGGTGTCGTCCCACATCCCCACGGCCAAGAGGATGAGCAGGCCCAGTACCATGCCTAGAAGTTCGCCGCTCACCGTGTCGCGAATGTAGCGGTTGAACAGGGCGCCGACCGACAGGGAGCAGGCAGCGGCGACGATGATGGCCATGCCTCCCAGGCGGGGCACCGGCCCCTGGTGGACCTTTCGATTGGTGGGGATGTCGATGGCGCCGACCCAGCGGGCCAGCACGATGGAGGCTGGCGTCAGCAGGCTGGTCAGCAGGAAGGCGACCAAAAAGAGGACCGCATAGATCATCATGGCGTTTCGCCTCCCAGTTGGTCGGCGGACTGCCATTTTGAGGGAGCCCTCACGCTGGGGACTGGCCCAGATTCCAGCAGCAGTTGCCGGTAGACCTGGTGGATCTGGTCGATCATCCGCTGAGACGAGAATTGCTCATCCGCTCGACGGGCACCCTCCTCTCCCATTTTGCGCCGCAAGGCTGGATCGGAAATGAGGCTCTGCAGTCGATCAGCCAGGGCAATTGGATCGCCGACCGGCACCAGGAAGCCGGTCAGGCCGTCCTGGACAAGTTCGGGCAGCCCTCCCACAGCCGAAGCCACCATGGGTTTGCCGGCCGCCATGGACTCCAGGGCCACCCGTCCCATGCCTTCGTAAAAGGAGGGCAGGCAGCCGATGTCGATCTGAGCGGTCACTTGGGGTATGTCGGAGCGAAAGCCCGTGAAACACACTCGCTCATCCAGCCCTCGCCGCTTGACCATGGCTTTCAGATCGGCTTCCAGATCCCCCTCTCCCACAATCAGGATCTGAAAAGGCAGCCCTTGGCTCTCCAGTCGCGAGGCGGCTTCGATCAGGACGTGGTGCCCCTTGCCCTTCCAGAGCTTGGAAACCATTCCGATCACCACCCGGCCTTGCCGAATGCCCAACTGCCGTTTCAGTGCCGGATCCTCAGCGGCCTCCCGAAAACGTTCCAGCTCGATTCCGCTGTAGATCTTGGCAATCCGCTGGCGATCGGCGATTCCTTCGCAGTGGGCCCAATCGATCATGGGCTGAGAAATGGCGATCATTCGGTGGCACCATCGGGCCGCCAGGCGTTCCAGCCAGACAAAGAGCTGACGGCGCAGTCGGCTTTCCTGGCCGTGGAAGGCAAAGCCATGGACCGTGTGGACCACCAAGGGCACTCCGGCCATGCGGGCCGCCAGGCGTCCCAGGAATCCCCCTTTGGAATTGTGGGTGTGGACCAGGTCGAAGCGTTCCCGCCGCAGCAGCCGAACGAGTTGCCCCAGCGCATTAAGGTCTCGCACGGGGGAGACCGGGCTGACGAAGTTGCGGATGGCATGAAATCTCATGCCGCGATTGCGCACCAGATCTTCCAGACGCCCTCCGGGGGCACAAGCCAGGGCTACCTGGGCGCCTTGGCGACGGGATCCCTCCATGGTCAGGAACGTATTGATCCCCGATCCGCTCACGACCGGCAGAGTGTGGATGTGCAAAATGCGCAGCCCGTCCAGCATGCAATCCCCTCTGCTGCATATCGTTTCATCGCGGGCGGAGCCTTAGTGGTGCTTTCCACAAAGACGGCTACTGATTCGACGGAGTGCCCTCGAGAGGGGCCGGAATCGGGTAACCGGAGACCGGAGACCGGAAACCGGCAGAATCACCCGGAAGGTCTCGAAAGGCGCTGCATTCAACTAAAATTCCAGATTCCAGATCCCTCTGCCGCTTTCCTGCTTTCCTCCTCCTGGCCTCCTCGTCCAAGCTTCCCCTCACCAAGCCTGGCGGTCTATACTCTGAATCTTGGCCTATGAAGGATTCGGTAATTCTGCTGACCAACGACGACGGGGCGAACGCAAGAGGGCTGCTCAGCTTGAGGAAGGCGCTCCAGCCCCTGGGGAGGGTTGTGGTGGTGGCGCCCAACGAAGAGCGCAGCGGAGTCGGGCACGGGCTTACAATGCGGCAGCCTTTGCGGGTCACCGAAATGGCCAAGGATCTTTATGCCCTGAGCGGGACTCCCGTCGACTGCATCATCTATGCCGTCCGCAAACTGCTCAGCGAACCGCCCGGGCTGGTCATCAGCGGCATCAACCACGGCGCCAACCTGGGAGATGATGTCCACTACTCGGGCACCGTGGCGGCTGCCCGCGAGGCGGCGTTTTACGAAATTCCATCCATGGCTGCTTCGCTGGTTTGCCAATCCTCTTCGCCCAGCTTCAAGTGGGCCTCGCAACTGGTGCGCGAACTGGTGGGCGAACTTTACCCCGATCGGATTCCGCAAGGGACCTATCTGAACGTCAACATCCCCGAGGGGAAGCCGGTCAACTACCGATTCACCCGCCAAGGAAGCCGACGGGTCACCACCACCATCACCGAATCATCCGGCCGGGGAGGGCGCAGCTACTACTGGATCGATCAGGACCGCAGCGAGTGGGTCATCGAAGCCGACACCGACTATTTCGCCATCCGGGAGGGCGCCGTGTCAGTGACGCCCATGCATCGCGACCACACCGACTACCGCACCCTGATCTTCTTCAGCCAAGAGGACGAGCGGCAAGAGAGTTCACGCAGAGGCGCAGAGGCGCAGTGAGGGGGATGAGGGATGAAGAGCAGAGTAGAATCCGGAAGTAGCACACCCGTCATTTTCCCTCTCCTCTCCACTGCCTCCTCTGCGTCTCTGCGCCATGCGTGAAATCCCCATGACCCTCTCGCCCACCCGCATGATCAGGCAGCTTTATGACTGGGTGATGAGCTTCGCCCGCAGCCCCTACGGCGCCTGGGCCCTTTTCCTGGTCGCCATTGCCGAATCCTCCTTCTTCCCCGTGCCGCCCGACTTTCTGCTCATCGCCTTGGCGGTGGCCAATCCGAAGCGTTCGCTCTGGTTCGCGGCCATCGCCACGGCGGGCTCGGTCATCGGGGCGGGAATCGGCTACTGGATCGGACTGGAGTTCTACGAGAGGCTGGGACGCCCCATTGTCGAGTTCTACGGTGCCCAGGATTCCTACTCGCATGTCCAATCCCTTTACCGCGAGTGGGATTCGCTGGCGGTGGGAATCGCAGGCTTCACCCCCATCCCCTTCAAGGTTTTCACCATTGCAGCCGGCGCCTTTCAACTCGATCTGTTCACCTTCTTCCTGGCTTCCTCCATCAGCCGGGGCGCCCGCTTCTGCCTGGTGGGAGGCTTGATCTGGTGGTTCGGCCCCGGCATTCGGACCTTTATCGAACGCTACTTGAATTGGCTGGCCGTATTGGCAGTGGTGTTGTTTGTGGGTGGATTCCTGATCATCCGATATGCTATAAATTAGTGTCCTGCCTCGGGGCGTGGCGCAGACTGGCAGCGCGCACGGTTCGGGACCGTGAGGTCGGAGGTTCAAATCCTCTCGCCCCGACCATTTTTTTTGGACCGGCGTTCAACACTCCACCTTTGCTCGTGATCTGCCATGACTCGGCGTTACCTGCTTTCCGGCCGCGTTCAAGGTGTCGGCTTCCGCTACTTCGCCCTGCAGGCCGCCGTCCGACTGGGAGTGGTTGGATGGGTGCGCAACTGCCCGGACGGCACAGTCGAAGCTGTGGCCCAGGGTTCCGAAGAGGCCTTGCAGTCATTCCGACGTCATTTGCAGCAAGGCCCCTCCTGGTCGAAGGTGCGCCACATCGACGAAACCAGTGCCGAGCCGGGTACATTTACGGCCTTCAACATCGAAAGGTGATCCAGCCATGGAAGAACTGAAGAAAAAGATTCGAGAAGTCCCCGACTTCCCCAAGCCCGGGATCCTGTTCTACGACCTGACCACATTGCTCAAAGACCGGGACGGCTTGCGTCAAATTGTCGAAATCCTGTCGGAACGCTACATCCAGGAGGGCATTGACCAAGTACTGGGCATCGAATCGCGGGGCTTTATCTTTGCCCCGGCCGTGGCTCTGAACATCGGGGCCGGTTTCGTGCCCGTCCGCAAGCCCGGCAAGCTGCCTGCCGAGACCCTCTCCCACTCCTATGAACTGGAGTACGGCCAGGACACCCTGGAGATCCACCGCGACGCTGTCGAGCCCGGCCAGCGCATCCTCATCGTGGACGACCTGATCGCCACCGGCGGCACAGCGGCCGCCACTGCCCAAATGGCCTTGAACCTGGGTGCCGATATTGCCGAGTTTGCCTTCATGGTCGAACTCGAATTCCTCAACGGACGTGAAAAACTCAACGGGCACGAGGTGTTCTCGATTCTGAAGTACTAGGGTTTCGCGCAAAGACGCCAAGGACACAAAGTAAGAATGGCTGCCTTCTGACTTTGCGGACTTTGCGTCTTGGCGCGAAACTATGGGGCATCGGCGGCACAGCGGAAGCCGACGTTGTTGAAGGAGTGGCTGGGCGGGCTGGCGCCTCGGAAGTGGCTGGAATAGGCGCCGCAGTAGTCGGGGTTGCAAAACCAGCTGCCTCCGCGCGAGACCCGGTTCTCTCCAAACGACGGGCCGCGCGGATCCCGTGTGGGCGACAGGCGATAGTAGTCCGAAGCATACCAGTCCGAGCACCATTCCCAGACGTTGCCGATCATGTCGAAAAGGCCCAGCTCATTGGCGGCAAAGCTCGCCCCAGGAGCAGTCAGAAAGTAGCCGTCGCTTTCCAGGTTGCTTTGGGGCCACTTCCCTTGCCAGACATTGGCCGACACCTGCTTGATCGCCTGGGGCGAGGGGCCGGAGCCTGCGTGTTCCGAGGCCGACACGTGTGCCTTGCCCCCGGATCGGGCTGCGTACTCCCATTCCGCTTCGCTGGGCAGGCGCCTTCCAGCCCAGCCGGCGTAAGCAGAAGCATCCTGCCAGCTGACGTGAACGACCGGATGGTCCATTCGATCGCCGATAGAGGAATCCGGCCCTTCGGGATGCCTCCAATCCGCTCCTGATACTGCTTCAAAATCCGTCCCGCCAGGCAAAAAACACCAGGAGTAACCATCCTTCTCTGCCTGGGTGACGTAACCGGTGGCCTCGACGAAGGCAGCGAACTGCCGGTTGCTGACTTCACGGCGGTCGAGCCAGAAGGGATCCAGCAAGACTGTATGGACTGGCTGCTCATCCTCCTCGCCTCCTTCGAATCCCATCTGGAACTCGCCTCCCTCCAGCAAGACCATCCCTTCCTGCCGGGATGTCTGGCAAGCCAGCAGTACAAATCCACCCGCCAGTGCCGCCAGGACCGAAAGGAAGTGCATTACTTTCATCGACGCCTCATCCCATTAAGCCAATTCCCAAAATGGGCGAACAAAAAACCTAGAAAGGATCTCATGCCCAGGCGCTGGTGCGCA
>JANQFM010000801.1 GCA_028277865.1 Acidobacteriota bacterium | reverse complement strand
GTTGAAAGGAAGTCAAGAGAGGAGTTGGGGGAAGCCCGCACCGCTTCGCAAGAAACGCGGACTCCCCCCAGGGCTTCCCCCGTGGTGGCTAGAGGCTAGGACGTGTACTGGACACCCAGATGTACAAAGTTGATGTCTTGGCCGGGCGTGGACGCCTTGACGAAGTCACCCGCAAAAACCCGGCTGTATCCGGCGCTGACGAGCCAGCCAGCCTTGGGCTTGAAGGTCACCGTCAAGTCGATTTCGGTTCCGATCTCCTTGGGGGTGCCGGGACCGCCGGAAAGCACGGCGCTTCCGCCTGCATTGTAGAGGGCGTCGTTTTCGTTGGCCCTCCATAGCTGGTGGATGTCCATCCGGACTCCGAAGCGCTTGATCGGCTTGAAGGTCACTCCGCCGTGGAGATCGACATTGTTCTGGCGGGAAGTCACATCGGCGAATCCCAAGTAGGCGTGGGCCAGGGGAAAGAGCTGATCGAAGGTTTCCGTCGAGCCGTCGTTGGGATCGTCATCGCCGCTGGCATAGTCGAAGCCCAGGAAAAACCGCGGGTTCCAGGAATGCTCGGGCAACGAATAGCCCACGATGGCCGAAAACATCTCAGCCCGAATGTCGCGGTCGGCATGATCTCCGAATTGGTATGTGCCTTCCACGTCGAAGTCGAAACGGCTTTCGCCGATTCGCCCTCCCAAGCGGGCGCCCAAGGAATGCCGGTTTTCACTGCCGCTGACACCTTGGCGGGTGGAGCGGTCGCGGTCCAGGCCCAGCCAGTAAAAGTCGGCGTTGAGCCCAGATTTGCCCAAGTTGCCACTCAGGTAAGCGCCAAACAGGTCATTTCCCGAGTTGTTGTAGGAATTGAAATCGTACTTGCGTACCTGGACCAATCGGCCAAAGAAGGTGTCCAGCCTCCAACCGCCCATCTTTAGGATGCTCCGGGCGGCATCGAAGCTGCGGCGGGTATTGGCCCAGTCCAGAGGGCTGATGAGGCGCTGCTTGCCTAGCTGGATTTCCTGGCGTCCCAATCGAAATGTGAACGAGCCGTCCCCCGCCGGAGCCTTGATGTCAACCAGTGCGTTGAGCAGGTCGACATGGTCCACATCGATGGGACGGTTGCCGCCGGGCAGGTCGCGCCCGCTCGACAAGGCGCTTTTGCCCTCCACGAAAAATCGCACATGAGAGCCCAGGTAGAGGTCGCCGTGCAAACGCAATCGAAAGAGCCCGAAACTGTCGTCGCGCCCGGGAGCGTTGGAGAAGAAGAAATCGTCCCAAAATTCGCTGCGCACCCGGACCTGGCCTCCCAGGCTGAGATAGGCGGACCCGCTTCTGTTGATGGGGATGTACTTCAGGGAGCTGCCGGACTGCTGCGGCCAGTTTTCTTCGACCCGGATATTGTGAAATGCCGTCGGCACAGCTGCAGCCGGTGACAAAGCAGAGGCCGACGCCTTTGCGGCAGACGCAGCCCTGCTGCCCGGTCCGGCATCGTTTATGACTTCCAGCGGCGCATTCGCCTCATCCTCATGCTGGGGGGCGGCTCTTTGAGAGGCAAGTGGATGAGCCAGCAGCGTTGCGGCGCCAATCATCAGGAGCAAAGCCAGCCCCGCCGCAGCCCATTGAATCGTCAAAGCAGACACTCGTTTCATGAAAACCGTCTCCTCGTTGAGCCAAACCCGAAGCGGTTCAGCCGGATGCTTAGAATTCCAATAAGGCTTGGGCCTCAGACTCTGAATCGTCGAGGGGAATCACAGGAAGGCTTTCCTGACGGCTCTCGAGCCTGGGAACCGGCGCTGCACTCAGAGCCTCGCGGCTCTGGCCGCCATTGCCGAGGCTGATGGAGAAACTGCCCACCATGGCCTGCAACTGGTCGGATTGGCTGAACAGCTCCTGGGCCACTGCCGCCGACTCTTCAGCATTGCCGGCTGTTTGCTGGGTCACCTGGTTCATCTGGTCCATGGCGGCGCTGATCTGCTCCACACCTTGGGACTGCTGTTCGGAGGCCGTGGCGATCTCTTCCACCATGACTGTCACTTTGTTGACCTGAGTGTCTATGTCGCTCAGCTTGCCCAGGACTTTTTCATTCATTGCCGAGCCGGACTGGACATTGTCGACTGCCTGCTCGATCATGTTGGCCGTATCCTTGGCCGCGTCGGCGCTGCGCATGGCCAGGTTGCGCACTTCCTCAGCCACGACCGCAAACCCCTTGCCCGCGTCCCCGGCGCGCGCCGCCTCGACAGCCGCATTGAGGGCCAACAGGTTGGTCTGGAAAGCGATCTCGTCGATGGTCTTGACGATCTTGGCCGTCGCGTCGGATGACTCGCGGATCTTGGCCATGGCCCGGGAGAGATCCTCCATGCTGCGAACGCCCTCGGCAGCGCTGCTGCGGGCCGACTCGGTCAGGCCCTTGGCCTCCTGTGCGCCTGCGGTGCTTTGACGGATCATGGCCGCCATCTCCTGCAGGCTGCTGGAAACCTGCTGCAAGGTGCTGGCCTGCTCAGAGGTGCCCTGGCTCAGGTTCTGGCTGCCGTCTTTGATCTGCCCCGAAACTTTGGAGACATGCCCGGCAGCTTCAATCACCTGCGCAAAGGACTCCTCCAAGTTGTCCAGAGCCGAATTGAGAGCCTGCTTGATCTTGGCATGGTCTCCCCGATAGTCGCTGCTGATGCGGACGGTGAGGTCTCTGCGGGCCACTTTCTCCAGGACCTCGGCTGCCTCATTGACCGGCTCGATCACGGCGTCCAGAGTGCTGTTGAATCCTTCCAGCAACTCCTTCCAGCCTCCTTGGAAACGGGAGGCCTGGCTGCGCTTTTCAAGCTGTCCCTGCTGAGCGGCCAAGGTCAGATCGGCAGTCTCGTCAAGCAACCCCTTCATCACCTTGCTGCAGGTGTTGAGGTTTCCTTTGATGGTGTTGAAGTCGCCCCGATAGGTTTCGCTGATCTGCTTGGGGATCTCGCCCTGGCTGATCTTGTCGATCGCCTCGGCCGTCACCCGGATGGGGTCTGCAAAAGCTTCAACCAGTTCATTGATTCCCTGCACCATTTCGCCCCAGCTGCCGGCGAAGCGACTGGCTTCGGCACGCTGGTCAAGCCGCCCGTTGCGCACCGCCTCGGTGACCCTGGAGGTTTCGGCCAGCAGCCCGTTCATGACCTCGATGCAGGAGTTCAGGTTGTTCTTGATCTCATTGAAGTCGCCCTGGTACCGCTCCTGGATCTTGGTCGGGATATCGCCCTTGCTGATGCGGTCCACATAGCTGGCTGTCACCTGGAAAGGAGTCACGAAGGCATCGACCAGTTGATTGAGCCCCTCCACCAATTCGGCCCAGCTGCCTTGAAGCTTGGAGGCGTCGCCGCGCCGTTCCAGGTCGCCTTCTTTCACCGAATGGACCAGGTTCCCGGCTTCGGCCGCCACTTCCTTCACTGTGACCCGCACCTGCTCGAAAGCCCTTGCCCCCTGACCGATTTCATCCCGGCGGACCAGCTGGACCAACTGCTCCAGGTCACCCTGGACAATGCGTCGGGCGACCTGGGAGATCTTTTCCAAAGGGGTGCCGATCATGCGGCTGATCCAATAAACGCACAGCAGGCCCACCAGCAGTGTCCCAGCCAGCAGCGCCAGAGAAACGAGACGAAACTGGCTGACGCCGGCGAGCATGGT
>JANQFM010000791.1 GCA_028277865.1 Acidobacteriota bacterium | reverse complement strand
TCCCGATCCTGGCAGCCGAGCGGATCCAGACTCCAGAAGCCCGCAAGATGCGGGCGCTCCCGGCCTTCCCGGTCTGAGGCGCTGCCTCGCTAGGCCTAAGCCCGAAGAGTGTACAATCGGCCCTCCATGCTGAACCCATCTCAAAGAAATTCCGCTTACTGACAACTGACAACTGCCAACTGCCAACTGCCAACTGGAGACAGAATGACTGAATCAGCCGGACGATTTGTAAAAAAACTGGCCTCCCTGGATCAGCTGACGTGGAATGAGGCGCTGCGGGAAATTCTGCCCGACGTGCACCCGGTCGATCAATCCGCAACCAGGATCTGGTTCAGTTTTTGGCCCCTTCGCCTTTGCCAGGCTTTGGAAAAAAGCGCCGACCCCGAAGAGACCGCACGGGAATTGGAACTGGACGGCAACTGGGATCTGCGTCAGCAGATCGATTCGTCCATCCACTTCTTTTATGGTGCCCGGTTCTGGCCCGCCATCAAGAGGGCAGTGCTGGACCAGGCACTCGAAGCGGGGCAGGCTTGGGAAGGGCGATTGGCCGAGCAGGTTCGAAAGGCGGCCATCCAGGCGGCCTCTGATGCGCAAGCAGAGGCGACCGTTACCCTGGGAATCACCGCAGCCGCCTTGATGACCTTGCGCCAAGTCGGCTGGGACGCTTTCTACCAGGCAGCAGCAAGTCCTGCTGCCGCCCCCCTCAAGCAAAGGCATCCTCAAAAAGTGCTTCAGGCGCGTCAGCGCAGCGGTGGAGGGTGGCTCGATGTTTTGAAGGGCTCCGCTCGCCGGCACCGGATTCGCTGGGAAGAACGAAAGCCTAAGGCGCACTTCACTGTTCTCGAGGGGCAGGACATCTCGACCGCAGCCGCAACCGATGGCCGCGATTACCGCTCGCTCGATCCCCGCCGGATCGACGGCCCCATCCCGGCCCAGTGCCGCAGTGCAGCCTGCGGCTACTGCTGGATCGGAATCCTGGAGGGACGTGAAAACATCGATCCCATGTCTTCATTTGAGCAAAGGCGGCTGCACTATTTCGGATACCATCCGCGCGACGGCAAGGCCGAACCGCATCCTCTGATCCGTTTGGCTTGCCAGTCAAAGTGCCGGGGAAACGTGACACTGGTTGTCCCGCCCTGGAACGGAGTTCTCGACGGTCAGCGCTGAGAGGACCAGGGAAACCACAGAGACACAAAAGCACAGAGAGCCCAGGGCTTTCTGATTCTTCTCTTTGCCTCTGCGGGCTAGCTGACAGGCTCCGGCGGGGCTTCGCCCAGAGGGGGGGGCGGGCCAGGATCCACGATGGGCCTTCCAGGCGCTGGGCCGGCTTTTGCCGGCGCGTCGAGCAGCTCTTGCTGGAGAACCCCTTCCAGTACCTGGGGCAAGTAGATTTCGAAGACCGTCCCCTTTCCCCTGACGCTGGCCACATCGATGTCCCCGCCGCTTTGCTTGACAATGCCATAGACCGTCGACAGGCCCAGGCCGGTTCCTTTGCCCTTTTCCTTGGTGGTGTAGAAGGGTTCGAAAATGTGGTCCAGTATCTCGCGGTCCATGCCCTCCCCCGTGTCGCGGACCCGCAGGCAGGCGTAGTCGCCCGAATGAAGCTTCATCTTCATCGTCTTCAGGTCACTATGCGTGAGGTGAGTCGAGGAGGTCTCCACTCGAAGATGGCCCCCAGAGGGCATGGCATCCCTGGAGTTGACGGCAAGGTTGATCAAGACCTGGGCGAATTGGCCGGGATCCACCCGGATCCTGCCTGCTTCGGGGTCGAAGAGGGTGACCAGTTCGATGTCTTCGCCGATCAGGCGGCGCAGCAGCTTCTCGGTATCGGCCACCAAGGAATTGAGTTCCACCACCTGCGGTTCGAGAACCTGCTTGCGGCTGAAGGCCAGCAGTTGCCGGGTGACTGCGCCCGCACGGTCGGAGGCTTCCAGGATGGTGTCGACGTGACTGCTCAACTTTGGATCTTTTCCCAGAGCCTCCTGCAGGAAGGTGGCATAGCCGGAAATGATGGTGAGGATGTTGTTGAAGTCATGGGCCACTCCGCCCGCCAATCGACCGATGGCCTCCATTTTCTGAGCGTGGCGCAACTGCTCTTCCAGATTCTTGCTGCGGGTAATGTCGGCAAACTCCACCACCACCCTCACCCTTGCGTCGTCCAAAAACCGGTTGACCTGCAGGTCGAACCAATAAGTCTCCTGGCCCTGGCTGCAGCTGTACTCCATCGAGAATTTGCTGTCGCGTGAGCGGGCCGTCTGCCGAATGCCCTCCAGGATGAGTTGGGCGGTATCGGCATCGGATTCCGGCCGGTTGGAGAGCAGTTCGACGAGATTCTCCCCTTCCGACCCTATGGGGCCGATGAGCTGGTGCCGCCCTGAGAAGGCGCCCCAGGCCCGGTTGACCGCTATGATTTTGCCTGCCTCGTCCAGGATCGCGATGTAGGCTGAGACGGAATTGAGGATGGACTGGAGAAAGACGCTTCTCTGGACCAGCTTCTCCATCCGGTTGCGGTAGACCAGATAGATGTAATAGGTCGTCAGGCCGATTGCCAAAACCACTACGATGAAGCTTTTTGGATACACATCCTCGTTGGTCAGCTCTTGCCCGTACAGTACTACGATAGCCGCTATCGAGGCACCGGTCACATTGCTGAGCGAAGTCCAGAGAAGGTTGGACTTCCAGACCTCCCAGATGGACTTGCCGGTCACCAGGGCCATGGCCGTCCCGACAGCCGCCGAGTTCAAGACATAGAAAACCAATGTGGCCCAAGCCAGGCTGGCCAGCAGAGTGCCTGCCTGGACTGTGGCACTAGCTGCCTCCAGATGCAGGATCGGCTTCTGGCCATAGACCCAGAAGAAGAATTCAGTGGCCAAAAACGTGACCAGGGCCATCTGGCAGATGTTGAAGAATGCCTTGCCGAAGGTCTTGATTGAACTTCGAACCCGGAGATTGGCCAATGAAGCGTCCACCGCCACCAGGCAGACGGCAATGGTCGGGCCGAAGTGAAGCATGGCGGTGAAGAGGAACCAGTCGCTCCAAGTCACCAGTATCCCCTGATGCCGGCCCTTGGCGGGAATGCGAATCGGAAAAATGCTCCCGGCAGCTGTCAATATCAATAAAAGGATTATCAGCCAATGCTGGCTATAATCATACCAGCTTAAGAAAACATCGACAGTCGAGTAGGAGATGACCGCGAGGCCGAATGTGATCAGGCAGGAGATATAGATTTTTGCAGCAAGCGGGGTGTCTCTATCCAGAAAAGGCATGCCGAGTCCCTGATCAGTGCTTTAAGGCGGGCTGCTCCGTCGCAGCATCCCTGGCTTCCCTAGATAGCATAGCACGCCATTCGTAGCTCGACGCTTACTTTTCCCAATTTTGAGTGGCAATGATTGCGGGCTGAAAAAGAGGCCCACAGTAGCTGGGAGACGATGCGAAACCAGCACGGCAAGCCAGGTCAACGCCACTCACTTTGGCTGCCGTCTGTGCCGCCGTTCGACATGGGATTTGCGACGCATAAGTTAGCCCGGACTTCTCACGGGTTGCCGTCGCGAGGGGCCGCAAGCGCCGTCCTGGCAAGGCGTCGCGACCGAGGCCCGCGCAGTCGTACTGTACTGTACGTCGAGCAGGC
>JANQFM010000772.1 GCA_028277865.1 Acidobacteriota bacterium | reverse complement strand
CCGCCGAAGGACGCAGAGAACCCAGAGAAGAATTCTGCGCCCTCTGCGTCTTCTCTCTGCGTTCTCTGCGGTTATCCCCCTCGGGCAACCTCGCGTATGGCGTCCAAAGCCTTTTCATAGTCCGGATGGTCGGCAACCTCCCGCACGTACTCGACATGACGCAGGCGGTTTTCCTGGTCCAGGACAAACAAGGCACGGCATTGCAGCCTCAGCTCCTTGATCAACGTGCCGTAGGCCCGACCGAAGGAGGCATCGCGGTGGTCAGAGAGCATTTGAATCTTGTCCACGCCGACCGCCGAGCACCAGCGCGTTTGAGCAAAGGGCAAGTCCATGCTGATGGTGTAAATGCAGACATCTTCCAGATTCTCCGTCTCTTTTTGAAAGCGGCGTGTCTGGGCATCGCAAACCGGCGTATCCAGCGAAGGAACCACGCTGAGGACGCGGACCTTGCCCTCGAGGTCGGAGCTGCTGAAAGGGCTCATGCTCTTGGACTGGACGATGGTGAACTCCGGAGCAGGATCGCCGACCTGAAGCTCAGGCCCCACCAGGGTGAAGGCATTCCCGCGAAGAGTAACGGCATTGCTGCGTTCTGTGCTCATGAAACAACCTCCTCGTATTCAACGATTCAACATCAATCAGGGCCCTTGGGCCCGATTGCCATGCTTCGGTTTTCTGAAAGGAGAGCGGACTGCCCGGCTGTCAGCCGTCTGCTTCCACCAGATAGGAACAGAAATGGTCCTTTTGAAGGATGTGGTGTTGGCGGGTCACCTTGGCCTGCAGGATTTCTTCCAAAAAACTCTCCTCGAAAATGCAGACCTGGGGAAATTTCTTGGCCACTTTGGCCACCGCGCAATTCATCTCCTTGATCAGGTAACGGTTGGGTCCCAGCTTCTCCCAATTGGCCATATAGCCCGCTTCAGTCAGTAGCTGGGCCACTTCATGGACACGCGTCTCAAGGGTTTTCCCCCGTACCCGCCGCTTGGCCTTTTCAAGCAGATTGGAGTTGCGAATGTCCAGCAGCTGGTTGATCTTGGGCTTGCCCAGCAAGGAACGAATGCCGACCAGCAAGTCGATGGTCAGCGAGCTGTAGTCGCGGTCGAATTCCTCGTGGCCCCCATCGGTCAGGTAATAGACCTGGGAAGGGCGTCCCGTCTTCTGCTTCTCCCGCTGGGAAAAGACCAAGTCATGAGCTTCCAGTACCGCCAATTGGCGGCGGACGGCCATGGAGGAAAGGTCGAGCTTCTCGCACATCTTTTTGACCGAGAGCCCGCCCCCGGCTGTCTTCAGAACCTGCAGTACCCGGCTGCTGGCTGAACCCCCATTGGGAAGCATGGCTTCAATTATAGACAACCAGCCCAGCCCGGCAAGTGGGAGGGGCAGTTGTCGGTTGTCAGTAGTTGTCGGTTTTCAGTTTTCAGTCCAGAGGCGGAGGAGGACGAGAGAAGTTCGCAGTTCGCGGTTGGGCAGGTCCAAGATCCCCTTCTCGTCAGGGATGATGCGGCTGCGAACTGCGAACTGCGAACCGCGAACCGCAAACCGCGAACCGCGAACCGCGAACCGCCCATTGGACTATACTCTCCAACTGACAACCGACAACTGACAACTGACAACTGAGGTCCACCTATGAGCCGCAGGATATTGCTCTTCCTCATCGCACTTCTCTTGATGCCTTCGCTGACGGCGCAGCGGGGCAAGGCCAGGCAGTGGGAGCATGAGACATCGGACATCCCCGTCAATCCGCGCATTCATTTCGGTGCCCTGCAAAGCGGCTTGAGGTTTGCCTGGATGGCCAACAGCGAACCTGACCAGCGCTGCTACCTGCGGCTTCATGTGGATGTGGGCAGCCTTGTGGAAGAGGACTCGCAGCAAGGCATGGCCCACTTTCTGGAGCACATGGCCTTCAACGGCTTGCGCAATCATCCTGCCGGCACTCTGATCGAATGGTTCCAAAGGCACGGCATGACGTTCGGCGCTGACACCAATGCCACCACCGGCTTCGAGTCGACCACTTACAACATCGACCTTCCCGGCTCGGATGAAAAAAGCCTGCGCGAAGGCCTGCAGGTGCTGCGCGACTTCGCCGACGGAATCTTGCTTGAGCCGGAAGAGATCGAGGATGAAAAAGGGGTGATCGACGCCGAACAAAGAGAGCGCGACTCTGCGGGATTCCGGACCTTCATCAAGGAGGTCGAAATCCGATACGGCGGCAGCCGCATCCCCCATCGAATTCCGATCGGGGTAGCCCAGGTGCGCCAGGGGTTCACGTCTGAATCCGTGCGGGCCTTTTATCAGAAATGGTACCGACCCGAGCATATGACCCTGATCATTGTCGGAGACTTGGAAAGCCTGGACCCCGAGCCATTGATCCGGCGTATTTTCGAGGGCTTCCAAGCCCCTCAACAGCCCCTCCCCGAACGGCCTTCGCTGGGCTACCCGTCCTTTGAACAACGCTCCTATGTCATCCACGAACCGGAGATCCCGACCGCCCGGATTTCGGTCAGCTTGCTGCGGCGTTGGGAAGAGGAGGCGGATACTGTTGCCAACCGGGTCAAAGACCTGCCTATGCTGCTGGCTCGCAGCATGCTCAACCTTCGCTACTCGGAGTTGGCCAAGGCGGAAGGGGCCGCTTTCCTGGGCGCATCGGCGGGCAGCGACGCAGCATTCGAGATGGTGGAAGGGGACCGGCTCTCGGTCGCATCCGATCCCGCCAAGTGGAAAGAAGCCCTGGCCAGTGCCGAGCAGGAACTGCGGCGGGCCCTGAAATACGGTTTTCAGCAGGCCGAGTTGGACGAGGTGCGGGCAAACTTCCTGCGCGGGTTGGATGAAGCGGTTGAACGGGAGAAAACCCGTTCCAGCATTTCCTTTGTCCACCAGCTGCTGGGCGCGGCAGCCAACGGCGGCGTCACTTCGGATGCTGCAACCAACCGGCGCCTCTTCAAGCCGGCCCTCGAAAAATTGACCCCCGCCCAGTGCCACCAAGCCTTCCGGCAGGCCTGGGCCGAAGGCACCCAGTTGCTGGGGCTGACCGGCAAGGCCGATCTGGGGAAAAGCGCGCCCCAGATGCTGCAAGCCGCCCTGGAAGAGAGCCGAAAAGTGGCGGTCGAAGCTCCGGATGACATTTCAGTAGCAGCCTTTGCCTACGCCTCCAGACCCGAACGCAGCGGCAAGATTGTCAAGCGCGGGCACATCGAGGATTTCGGCCTGCATCAGGTCGAGTTCGAGAACGGAGTGCGGATCAACATCAAGAAGACCGACTTCAAAGAAAAACAGATCCTGATCCGGGGGCGGCTCGGTGAAGGTCTTCTCACCCTGGAACCCTCTCAAGCGGCCTTCTCTTTGGTGGCCAGCCAAGTCTTCTCCGCTTCGGGCCTCGAAGCCCACAGCGCCGATGACCTGCGGCGCATCTTTGCCGGCAAGCAGGTGTCGGTCTCGTTCGGGGTATCGCAAGACCATTTTTCGCTGGGCGGATCGACCACCCGCGAAGATCTTGTGCAGGAATTGGAGGTGATGACAGCCTTTTTGACCAATCCCGGCTGGCGCCCCGAAGGAATGCGCCAGTTCAAGGCCGTCATTCCGCGCATCTATGAGGGGCTGAAGCACCGCCACAATGGCCCCATGCAGGCCCAGTTCCTTCCGGCCCTCTATTCAGGAGACCCCCGCTTCGGACTGCCGTCCCAGCAACAGGTGGAATCGGTGACCCTGGATGAACTGCGCCAGTGGCTGACGCCCCACCTCAAGCAGGCTCCCTTGGAGATCACTTTCGTGGGAGACTTGGAGGTGGAAGAGGTCATTGTCGCCGCTGCCCGGACACTGGGAGCCCTGCCCCAACGCAGAACCCTCAAGCCCCATCCGGAGCGCCGCAAGGCACCCCTGCCCCGGGCTGGACTGAATGAGTCCTACACAATCGAAACGGCTGTCGCCAAAAGCCTGGTCTATCTGGCCTTCCCCACCACCGATGGCCTGAAAGCGCCGACACGGCGAAGCCTCTCTTTCCTTTCCCGAGTCATTGATGACCGCCTGAGAATAGAAATCCGTGAGAAGCTGGGCGCAGCCTACAGCCCATTCTCCTCCTCTCAGGCCAGCCAAGTCTTCCCCGGCTCCGGCCTGATGACGATTCAGGTCATGTCCGAGCCCGAAAAGGCCCAGCAGTTGAAGGATTCCCTGCTGCAGGTAGCCGACCAACTGGCCAGCAAAGGCACTACGCAGGAGGAGGTCGACAGGCTGCGCCAGCCGATCCTGGCCCAGCTGCGCGATGCCCAGCGCAGCAACGGATTCTGGCTCAACAACCTGGATGAAAGCCAATCCCGTCCGGAAACCCTGGAAGACTTGAGGGATTTGATCCCTTTTTACGAATCCATCACTGCCCAGGATCTGAACCCGCTGGCTCGAGAATACCTGCAAAAAGACCGAGCATCCTCAGCCATCGTCAGCCCTCAATAAGAGGGGAAACCCTCAGAGAGAATTACGTGTCCCTTTCGCGGGTTCTGCTCTGCTTCCTATTCGCCTCGGCGAACGAAGCGGCCCGGCTTAGCACCGGTATGCTCCCCATCGCGCACCACCTGGGCGCCATTGACAAAAACGTGCATCACGCCCGTAGCGTAGTGGTGAGGCGACTCGAAAGTGGCGTGGTCGGTGATCGTCCCGGGATCGAAGATCACCACGTCGGCAAAGTAGCCTTCGGCCAGACGGCCCCGCTCGGCAATACCCAGATTGGTGGCCGGAAGATGAGTCAGCTTGCGGATGGCCTCCTGCAAGGGGATGACCTTTTCTTCACGGACGTACTTGCCCAGCAAGCGGGCGAAGTTGCCGTAGGCACGCGGATGAGGGTTGGACTTCAGGAAGACCCCCTCCGATGCGGGCGCGCCGGCATCGGATCCGAAGCTCACCCAGGGCAGGGCCACTTTCTTGCGGATGTTGTCTTCGGACATGAGGAAGTAGACCGTCCCCACCCGGCTTCCGTCTTCGATGACCAGGTCCATGGCCGTCTCCTCGGGGGACTTGCCTCGGGTTTGGGCCACTTCAGCCAAGGTCTTGCCGGTCAGCGGTTTCAGCTCTTCGTTCTTGAAGCCCACCAGCAATAGGTTTTCAGCCGTGCCCGCAGCGAAGTAGAGATTCTCCCAATCGTCGGTGGCGGATCCCATCTCGCGGGCCACCTTCTGGCGAGTGGCGGGATCCTTGAGGCGTTCGATCCAGGCATCCAGACCGCCTTCCTGCACCCAGGGAGGCATGGAGGCGTCCAGTCCCGTGGCGCCGGCGGTGTAGGTATACATGTCGGCGCGGACCTCCAATCCCCGCTTGCGGGCCTCTTCGACTTTTCCGATCACTTGGTCCAGCTTTCCCCAATTGGACTGGCCGGCGGCCTTGAGATGGTAGATTTCGGCTGGCAGTCCCGCCTCTTCGGAAATGCGGATCAGTTCGTCGACGGCTTGCAGGATCTGGTTGCCTTCGCTGCGCATGTGGGAAATGTAGCTTCCGCCAAACTCGGCAGCCACCGAACAAAGCGCGATCAGCTCTTCGGTGGAAGCGTAAAACGCGGGCGCGTAAATCAGCGAGGAACCGACCCCCAAAGCCCCTTCCTGCATGGCTTGGCGCACCAATTCCTTCATGCGCCCCAGTTCCTCTTCTGTGGGAGGGCGGTCCTCATAGCCGATTTCATGGATGCGCACAGTGGTGGCGCCCACAAAAGAAGCCACGTTTGCAGAGATGCCGCGATCTTCCAGGTACTGCATGTATTCGCCGAAAGTGGTCCATTCGACGTCATAGCGGATGTCGCTTTGGCGGCGTTGCATCTCTTCTTTCATCTGAGGGTTGAGCGGCCCCATGGTCATGCCTTCGCCCATCACCTCCAGCGTGACGCCCTGCAGCAGGTCGCTCATGGCGCGCCCGTCATGGATGAGCGATTCGGTGGCCCAGCTCAGCATGTTGATGAACCCGGGCGCCACGGCCTTCCCGGCGGCATCGATCTCGACCTTGCCTACCGCATCCCCCAAGTCCCCCAAGGCCGCAATCCTGTCGGAATCAATGGCCAGATCTCCGCTGACCGGATCCTGGCCGCTGCCGTCATAGACCATCCCGTTGCGGATGACGACGTCATACTCGCGAGGCGGCGTCCCGCAGCCGGCGACGATGAAAATGCTGACAAGAGTGAAAAGAAACCATCTGGAATTGCACATGCGGCCAGAGTAGCAGATCGGAGGGGGAATCTCACGCAGAGACGCAAAGGCGCAAGAGAGGTCGAGTCTTGTTGAGAACCTGGGGATTGGCATGAAATTCATCCCCTCTTCTCTTCCCCCTCCTCTGCGCCTTTGCGTCATTGCGTGAAATCTCCCTCTTGGCTTGGGGTATTTAACCCAGCCTGCCTTGGCGTTGAGCCATCACACCCTGGCCCGCCACCGCTTTTCGAATTGCACGCAAGTTGCTTGTACCATCAGCACACTGGAGGAATCGAGAATGCCGAGCTCAAGCAAGCCCCCGCCCAATCCGTCTGCAATCGACTTTGACCGTACGCCCTTTGTCGCCATCTGGGAGACGACCCGCGCCTGCGATTTGGCCTGCCGCCACTGCCGTGCCGAGGCGATCCCCCGGGCGCTGCCGGGCGAGTTGACGACCGAAGAAGGATTCTCCCTGCTCGACCAGCTGGCCCGGATGCAAACTCCTATCTGCGTCCTCTCGGGAGGCGACCCGGCCAAGCGGGAAGACCTTTGCCGACTGATTACCTACGGATCCCGCCTCGGTATGCGCATGGCCACCATTCCGGCAGCCACCCCTTTGCTGACGCGCCCACTGGTGCACGACCTCAAGCAGGCCGGGCTGGATCAGATGGCGCTCAGCCTGGACGGACCCAGCGCCGAGGTCCATGACACGTTCAGAAACACTCCGGGAACCTTCGGCCTCACCATCCAGGGCGCCCGCTACGCCAAACAGGAGGGGCTGCCCCTGCAGATCAACACCACTTTCAGCGCCACCAACTTCGAGCACTTCGACGCCATGGCGCAACTGGTCCAGGATTTGGGCGTGGTCTTCTGGGAGGTATTCTTCCTTGTTCCCATGGGGCGCGGACGGGAGGTGAGCCAGCTCAATGCCGTTCAGTATGAACAGCTATTCGACAAGCTGGCTGATTTCGCTTCCCAGGTGGATTTTATTGTCAAGATCACCGAGGCGCCCCACTACCGCCGCTACCTGATGCAAGACCGCCGCAAGGCGGGACATGCAGGGCATCCCGGCGATGGACACCCGCATGCCGCACGCGCCGACGGCCCGAAAGGCCGCGGCAGGCCCGACCCGACACGCCTGCCTGCACGCATGACCCGCGACTTCGGGCCTGGCGGCAGCATCGGCCTGGCGCCCAAGGGCGTCAATTCGGGCAAAGGACACCTGTTCATCAGCTACTGTGGAGACATCTGCCCCAGCGGCTTTTTGCCCCTGACCTGCGGCAACATCCGCCGTGACAAGCTGGCGGACGTCTACCGCAGCAACAAGGTATTCCGGGAACTGCGCAGCCCCGATCTTTTCAAGGGCCGCTGCGGGATCTGCCAGTTCCGTCACATCTGCGGAGGCTCGCGAGCACGTGCCTACGCCATGACCGGCGACTACCTCGCCGAAGAGCCCTTCTGCGACTACGATCCGGAAAAGTTGTCAGTTGTCAGTTGCCATTTGCCAGCCGGGATGCAGAAGGAATGAGTCAGGAAGAAGGATCCGAGGACGACCAAGGTCCAAAGTCCCTCTCCTTCCCTCTCCTCTTCCTCCTCCGCGCCTCTGCGCCTCCGCGTGACCAAGGTCCGCAGAGTGTATAATCCCTGACAACTGACAACTGACAACTGACAACTGACAACTGACAAACATCATGCCTGGCCAAGACGGAATCCGCATTGCAGTGGTTGGAGCGGGGATTTCGGGGCTGGCGGCCGCCTATTTCCTGCAAGAGGAAAGCCGTCGTCAGGGAGTGGAGATCCGGCTCAGTTTGCTGGAGGGCTCTGCTCGGCTGGGGGGTGTCATCCGTTCCGAAAAGAGGGACGGTTTCCTGCTTGAAGCGGGGCCGGAGGGATTTGCTGCCCACAAGCCCCATGCCCGCAAACTGGTGCAGGAACTGGGCATTGAAGCGGCTGGTTCCAAGGACGAGCGCCGACGGACCTTCGTCTTGCGCGAAGGGCGTTTGAGGGCGCTTCCTGAAGGGATGATGTTCCTTTCGCCAGTGCGCCTGGGCGCATTTTGGCGCTCAGCCCCCATGAGCCGCCGAGGACGCTTGCGTGCACTGGCCGAACCCTTCGTCACCCGCAGCCGGGGCGACCTGAGCATTCGTGATTTTCTGCAGCGCCGGCTGGGCAGCGAATTCGTCAATCAGGTGGCCGCACCCCTCATCAGCGCTGTCTACGCCGGTGACGCCAGTCGGCTGAGCGCCGTCAGCACCATGGCCGACTTTCACCGGCTGGAACAGAGGTTCGGAAGCCTGTGGAGAGGAATGCGCCGACTGTCCCGTCTAAGAGCCGCCAATGGCGGAATGGGTCCGGTCTACCTGACCATGCCCGGCGGCATGAGCGATCTGACGGAAGCCTTGAAGCAGCGGCTCAACGGCACCGATATCCAAATGAATCTGAAAGGCCTGAAGCTCGTTTCCTCGCAACTGCCGTACAGGCTGTGCGGCCGGGGCTTCGAGGCCGAGTTCGACCGCATTGTCCTGTGTACGCCGGCTCCGGCCAGCGCCCGCATCCTGAAGGGAGTCCTGCCCGAAGCGTCCGGGCTCCTTGACGGGATCCCCTACGCCTCCAGCCGACTGGTTTACCTGGCCTACAAGCGTTCGGAATTCTCTCATCCGCTGGACGGATTCGGGTTCATCGTCGCCCCGGAGGAAGAGGCGGCCATGGATGCCTGTACCTGGGTGAGCAGCAAGTTCGACGACCGCTGTCCCGAATCAGCGGTCCTGCTGCGTGCTGCGGTCCACCAACGGCGCAGCGCCTCTTTGCCCCAGGATGATGCCG
>JANQFM010000756.1 GCA_028277865.1 Acidobacteriota bacterium | reverse complement strand
AGCCAGCCGCACCGGAGCAATGAGGCGATAGCCGGACTTGCTGACCGTCTGGACAAAGCGCGGCTCCTGCCAGTCGTCCCCTAAGGCTTTGCGCAGCCGCGAGATCGCCTGGGACACCGTGTTCTCGGTAACGAATGTCTCTTGCCAAACCTCATCCAGCAACTCGTCCTTGCTGACGACTTCCCCAGGCTGGCGCGCCAGGCACACCAGCACCTGCATGGTGCGGGGATCAAGCTGAACGACCTGCCCTGCGCCGCTCAACTGGTTCAAACGCGGCCGGGCCAGCCACTGACCGACATAAAAGCTGAACTCCATCGCCCCTTCAGTCTACGGGATTTCACACAGAGCCGGGGGCATTCATTTTGTGAGCCGCTCAAAGCGGCCTGGACGTGCCGCTGGCGCGACCGCTTGCGCCGCCTGAAGGTGGCATGAAGGTGGCAGCCAATGCGGCGTCAAACAAAGCCGGGAGGGGCGGACGCTGCTAATACGCGCCGTGTGTCCTTACAGACCCTGTGAGGCGCCGCTTTGCGCAACCTGGCCTACCTGCAGCTCAGCGCCAGCCTTTTCGAATAGGCTGGCGAAACGCTGAGCCAGCTGATCCGCGTCCGGCCTTCCGATTGCTAGGCTTTTGAACACCGGGGAGAAGCCTTCTACCAATCGGGTCGGACAGCCCTGGCAGAAGCCTCTTTCAAACAGGCACTTTCCCTCGGCCTACAAGCGACAGGACTTGAAGGCTGCCTTGGCTCACTTTCGTAATTCCTGGCAGAGCGGTTTCCCAGGCGATTCCACTCAGGTCGAAGAGTTGGTCGAGAAGTTGGAAGCAGCACTGAAAGGGGAAGAAAGTCGATGACAAATTGGAAGCTGCAACAGAATTGAGCAACGGTCTGCGGCCACGAACTAATTCAGGAGGAGAGGCTATGGTGGTGGTTTTTTTCTTGACAGCAGATAGACTGCAGATGTAATGTGTTTTCGTTGTGGACATTAAAAGAACAGTGGTCCGATCCTCAAGGTGATGAGTTTTTTAACGTGCTTCCTTTGCGTTTGAATTTGTTGTTTTGAAGTGATCTTAATTGCTGGATCAAGCCGCCAGCAAGTTGATGAAGGGCTAAGGTAATGAGAGTAATTGACTGCCTCGGAATGTTTCCCATACTCACGTTATTGTTAATTCTTAACGGTGAAGTTTTTGCCGGCTCTCATGGAGGCGACTGCTCTTCGGCAACCCCCGTGGCTTTGAACAATTCGGTGTCCGGCGTCATCAGCCCGGCTGGAGATCAAGACTTTTTCCGGATTCAGATTTCTGGCCCCGGTACTATAAGGACATTCACAACCGGCAACACAGACACCTTTGGAATCCTTTACAATAATGCCTGCGGGGCAATCGCATTCGACGACGACCGAGGCGAAGGCTTGAATTTTCGGATTTCCGGCAGCATCGCCCCCGGAATCTATTTTGTTTCGGTGCGTCATTTCAGCTCCTCAGGTACCGGCACCTACACACTGCACGTCGAGTTCGACTCGGCTCTGGACGACCACGGAGACAGCTGCGCCACCGCCACGGCCTTGAATTTGAATTCCAGCACCGCCGGGCAGGTAAACGCTCAGGGAGACCAGGACTTTTTCAGGATTCAGGTGCCTACCAACGGGAGGATTCGACTCTTTACCTCCGGTTCAACCGATACTTTCGGCGACCTGCGCAATTCCTCCTGCACCAGCATCGCTTCCAATGATGACAGCGGGGCGGGGCGGAACTTCTTGATCGAAGGCTCCATCGCAGCAGGAACCTACTTCATCTCGATCCGACATTTTAGTGCATTCTCAACCGGCGCCTACACATTACATGTAGAGTTTGAAGCAGCTACGGGCGACGACCATGGCAATGACTGCACTTCTGCGACTGCGATCAGCCTGAATTCCACCCGAGGAGGCCAGATTGAGATGGCAGCCGACCAGGATTTCTTCCGCATCCAGATTCCGGCAACTGGAAGGATCCGCGTTTTCACAACCGGCAGTACCGATACCTTCGGTCATGTACGCAACTCCTCTTGCCGCATAATTGCCAGCGACGACGATCGGGGAGCAGGCCGGAATTTTCTGATCGAAGGCACAATTTTGGCAGGAACCTACTTTATTTCCGTACGACACTTCAGCTCAACCTCAACCGGCTCCTACACTTTGCACGTCGAATTCGAGCAAAGCGTTTCAGATGACCACGGGAATGGCTGCAGCGAGGCGTCCGAGGCCAATTTGAATTCGAGCATCGGCGGACAGATCGAAGCCGGGGGAGACCAGGACTTTTTCCGCATCCGAGTGCCGTCCCAAGGCACTTTGACCATATCAAGCAGCGGAGGCACCGACACTTTCGGCAATCTGCGCAACAGCCAATGCATCATCGTCGCTGGCGACGACGACCGCGGGCCAGGACTCAATTTTCTCATCGTCCAGTCGGTCGGCCCCGGCACCTACTTCGTCTCTATACGCCACTTCTCAAGTTCGGGAACGGGCAACTACACATTGACCGTCCAATTTGCCGCGGGCGACAGCAGCGATGACCATGGGGACGCCTGCAGCAGTGCCAGTTCCCTCGCCCCCAACGGCAGCGCCGCAGGAAGGATCGGATCCGGCGGAGATCACGACTTCTTCCGCATCGAAGTCCCCGTGACGGGAACTCTGACCCTTTTCACAACCGGCAGCACGGATACTCTGGGAACCCTTCGAAACAGTCGGTGCAGCAGCCTGATCACCAACGACGACAGTGGAAGCGGGCTCAACTTCCGCATTGTCCGCACGGTCGCCGCAGGCACGTATTTCGTCTCGGTACGACACTTCAGTTCGACCGCTGCAGGCTCCTACACCCTCTTCAGCGAATTCCTGCCCAGCCAAAGTCAGGACGACCACGGAAATAGCTGCACCGCCGCCACCATCGCGGGACTCAACACATCGACTGCGGGCAGTATTGAATCTGGCGGCGACCAAGACTTCTTTCGTCTTGTGATCCCCACTGCCGGCACTCTGACTGTCATGACTAGCGGAAGCACGGACACTTTCGGAAATCTCCGCGATGCCGCCTGCCTTATTCTCCAATCAGATGACGACAGCGGCCCGGGCCTGAACTTCAGGATCAACCGAAACGTCGCACCCGGCACCTACTTTATTTCGGTGAGGCACTTCAGTCCGTCGGGGCGGGGCGGCTACGTGCTGGAAGTGGATTTCACCCCCAGCGGAGCCCCTTCGTCCTGCTTGATTTTCGTACACGGAACGCGGGCGGAGGACAACGACAAGCCGGACAACTTTGACTGGTCCAGCGACTGGCAAGCCGCACGCGACTACTGGAGGTCGAAAGTCACAATCTTCGACGCTTTCCTGGGCGATGAGACCCTGCTGACGGATCCTGAAGAGGACTTCGTCCGGGCGGCGACTGGCGCCGGGCAACGGTCACATTTCGTGGTCCGCTATGACGGTTCAGCAGCCTGGTGGGCGGGTGAGGCAGCCGGACTTGTGGCCCGCGAGGTCATCCGGGCCACTGACGGAGAAATGGACAATCCTGCGGGTTCGAGTTGCGCCCTGACGTTCGATCAGGGAGGCGAGTTCTGGGTCGTCGCCCACAGTGGGGGCGCCACCGTGATGGACTTCATCCTGGGAAACTCACGGCCTGATGATACCAATTTCAACTTTGGAGACGCCCCTTTCGACGAGGTAGCCCAAAGGATCAACGGAGTGCTCTCGGTCGGCGGCGCCCACCGCGGCTCCAAGTTGGCCGACGCAATTTGCCAGAGCGCCTTGGCAATAGGGTGTCCTGGAATCCTCGGTTTTGAAACATGCACTGCCGCCCGCGAGTGGCTTCAGACGGACGAGGATTTTCAAGTCTTTAATTTTTCCAATGAACCAAACCGCAGCATTCTGCTGATTGGGGGCTTTAGAGGCATATTCTTTCCGGACTTCAGTGACGACAGCTGCCTGCCAGGAGCGGACGACGGGATTCTCGAATATGCCACCCAGTTCGCTTGTCAAGGCGACCCTAGGCAGGCCTTCGACACCACCAACGTGTGCGACAACGACTCCAAGATCGCAGCCAATTTCTTCAATCTGGACGGCAGCAGAGAAGATCATGACAACGAGCGCAATAATGAGGACATCAGCGATCGTAATCGCAGGGCAGTTCCAAACGGCGTCTGGACCTGCAACAATGTCCCCTGCGATCCAGGAACGCTGATCAGTGGTTTTCCCAACCTCTCATCGGCAGCGTTCATCGACCTGCTGCTGGATGTTGCTGAGTCCCCTCAAGAGACGGCATCCTCACCGACCGCTGCCTCCGGCGGATCGACCACCAAACAGCTATTGGCCCCAACGATCCTCGCCGAATTGGGCCAGAATTACCGTCAACGGTCGCGATTTCCTTCCGATTCGGGTCCGCTGGCTGGTCGGATGAAAAGGTTGGAGAACCTTCAAAGGGTGATCCCAAAGGTCGTCCCGGCGAGTGCTGCCGCTCCGGCCATGACAGTCTATCCAGGCCGTCCCCAGTTTGTCGCTGCGGATCCGATTATCTTCCACGCCCATCTCGATCGCGACTTCGCCGTGGCCCAAAGAAGCAGCGTTAGAATGCGCCTTGCGGACCTGGAGGGGCGGATTCTCGGTACTGCTTCTCTGCGGGACGATGGTCGATATCACGACGGAGTTGCCGACGATCTGATCTATACAGCAGTCTTTAAACCGACGCAGGACCTGGAAGGCATTTTCTATGCCGAGGTGATGGCTAGCACGCCGGCCGGCCTAAAACGCCTTGCCCGCACGAGCTTCCGAATTGATCTCCCCGATGCTGTCCCCACTGGAGCATACCGTGAGCGATTGGCGGACGGTAGCCTTGAACTCGGCACCGAGGTGGAGGTGACTGCGGCAGGCCGCTTTCATCTGGAAGCCGAACTGTATGACTTAAACGGACAGGCGGTTAGCTGGGCCCAGAAAGCGGTTCGCCTTCAGCCGGGCCGGCACTGGATCCCGCTGACCTTCTACGGTTTGGCGATCCGGGAAAGCGGTCTTGCCGGCCCCTATCTGTTGCGTTTCGTCTCGTTGTCCACTACCACCCGGATGCCCCCTTCTCGAGCCCGCTTGGTAGAAAACGCATATACGACGCAACCCTACTCGCTGGCCGACTTTAGTGCCGAGCCTTATAACAGGCGGGAGCTGCTGGAGGCTGCCGAGAGGATTGGCAAGGGCGGCAGTCGATGATCGATAAGACATTGCAGGAGTCACAAATGGATCGAAAAAGCGATAGGAGAAGCCTGATCGGAGGTCTGCTGCTGGTGCTGCTCCTCCTCGGCTCTGTATCCATGCTCGTTTTCCTGCGCCGTAATGCAGGCGAGGACGAGGGCAGTCCGGTCGGGGAAAAGGCGACCGTTTCCCAGTCGGCTGGATTCCGTACCGACTCCGAAGCTCGCACTCCTGCAAGGGACGAGGGTACAGGGCGGTTGAACCGGGCTGGGATCCTGTCCGCACTTCGAGGCGGAGCTGAAATGCAAGACTCTCAGCGGTTCAGGGTGGAACTGGCGCAGATGGATTACTTTCAGGATCTCAAATCCATCTTGGGGGATATCACCTTGGAGGAAGATGTTCGGGAGGCAGCCGCTCGAATCCTCCTTCAATCGGGCCAGAAGGAAGGGATTCAGGCCGTCCTGACCGCTTTAATCGACGAGGCAAAAGAAAGGCCGGAATTCCGGGACCGTCTCCTGCAGCTCCTAGCTGACCTCCGCTCAGAGGCCGCCGCAGAGGTCTTAATTGATTTTTGGGCCCGTCACGCCAGCCGCCAGGAAGTCCTGCCCCTGGACCTGCGGCGGCTCAGCATCAAGCTCTTGAGGAGCTTTCCTGCGGAAATCCAGGTGGGAGTTCGCATGGCCGAACATTACTTGAGCAGTGACGACCCTGAGGCTCGCCACGCTCTGATCCGTCTGGAGTTCCCTGAAATGCTGGCTGCTCTGGCAGTCGATGCGAACCGGCAAGGTGAGGAGCAACAGGTCAGAGGATATGTCGATCACTTGATGCAGCTCGGGTCTGCCGATACCTTGAACGGACTTCAGATACTTGCCCGAAAGGCGGTTGTGCCCCTCCCGGAAATCAGCCTTATGGCCTACGACTGGTCCCGCCTCAACGATGTCGGCCGAATCGAAGACCGGCTCAGGAGCACGCTGTCCAGCCCCCAGACCCCGGATGAGGAACGGATTGTGGCAGCATATGCCCTGGCGGCCATGGGAGAGAAGGCCATTCCTTTCCTCGAGAAGGCCCTGCAATACGAGGCGAACGATCTAGTGCACGAGCATCTCTCCAAATCTCTTTCGTTGAGCCGAACCGGCTATCAACAGTAGTCTAACCAATAGCAACCCACTGGAGGTCATCAATATGAATCTTTGGTCAATTCTAAGTCTCGCCGACCAAAGGACGATAGTCGGCTATAGCTTTGCGATGATGGCAGTCTTCTCCAACATTTCCATCATCAATGCAGCCGGGGAAGCAAATCTCGTCATTCCGATCTATGTTTCCGGGCAGATCGGCGAAACGCGAAACACCACCAGGATTATTATCCGCAATAATTCGGCGCAGGAGAATACCGGGACCGTCCTTTTCCGGGATGCCGCTGGCCAGATAGCTTCCGTTCCCATCAATGGTATTTCTACAGGCCAGGTTTCTTATTCCATTCAAGCCTGGGGATCTGTCGAATTTGAGACGGACGGGACAGGGGAACTAATTTCCGGCTCTGTCGAAATCGTTTCCGATCAAGAAAGTGCAGAAGGCCTTGAGGCGACTGTGATCTTCGAGGTATTGGGCAACAGCGTCTCCGTCAACAGTACGCCGGTCCTCAGATCTCACCAGATCTACGTCAGTGTCGATGACTTGGAAAAGACAGGGATCGCTATCTACAATCCTTCCAATACGGTGCTCGATGTGGACGTCTTCCTAATAGACAACAAGGGCAGGCAGGTCAGCAAGGCGGAACTGAAGTTGGAGGGCGGACAACAGTTTTCCAAGTTTGTCGACGAAGCTGAGCTTTTCCCCGAGTTCTTTCAGGCCAATCCCGGAGAATTTCGGGGAGCTTTGAGCGTCATCGCCGTTCAGCAAGTCGAGTTCGCAGTCACCGGCCTGATCCAGAAACGGACGAACGGCGCACTCATTGCGGTTTCCACCAGTTCCCGGGTCTTCGTGCCCGAAGCCTAGCACTTTTACCTGCACCCGCCGTTTCGACAGCTTCAATGTTAGGGGCGAAGAGGCAGCTCACTCGCAGCGCAGCGCGATGACCGGATCGACACGGCTGGCGCGGCGGGCCGGGAAATAGGCGGCGGACAGCCCCGAAATGACCAGGACAAGAGTGCCCACACCCAAGGTGAGGGGATCGGTCGGTTGGACGCCATAAAGCAGGCTCCGCACCAGTTCGGTCCCCGCCAGCGAAACCGTCAGCCCAACTCCCAAGCCAACAAACACCGGCGTGAGAGCCCTTCCGATCACCAACCGGCCGATGTCACGGCTTTTGGCGCCGATGGACATGCGGATGCCGATCTCCCGTTTTCTGCGGCTGACGGAAAGGCTTGCGACGCTGAAGATCCCCACGGCTGCCAAGCCCAGTCCAAGGAAAGCCAGCAAGGAGAACAGCTCGGCGTTCATACGGTGGGTGTAAAGGAAGCCGCTCACCACCTCGGTGTAAGGCACCACGTTGACGATGGCCAGGTGGGGCTCGAAGTCGCGCAGCCATTGATAAAGGAGCGGTGCCGCCGCAGCAGGATCGCCAGTGGTGGCCAGCATCAAGGCGCTGCCGGTCGGATAGGCATGCTGCGGATAGGAAAAATACACCGTCGGTTCGGGATCCAGCAAGAAGTCCTGTGTCTTGGTATCAGCCGCCACCCCCACGATTTCGTAGACTCGTTCAGCAGCACCCCTGTCCCGCCACCGGATGCGGCGTCCCAGCGCCTCCTGGCCGGGAAAAAAGCGCTGTGCCAGAGCCTGGTTGATCATGGCCACATCAGGCGCTCCGGCGACGTCGGAATCGCCGAAGCTGCGCCCCCTCGACAGATGGATATCGAATGCCTCAAAGAAGCCGGGGATGACCTTGGAATAGACCAGGGGAACAGGTTCGTCCCGGCCCTCCAATCGCATGGCTGCGGAAGGGTGGGGAGAAAGCAAGGGGAAATCGGCAACGCTGGCCGAACGCACCCAGGGTTCCTGGGAGACCCGCCGCGCCAATTCGCGGAAGAAGCGGTCGCGTTCATCGGGTTTCATGGTCGTGCTGCTGGTCGAGATATGGGTCACCAACAGCCTGCTGTAATCGAAGCCGGGTTCCAGGCTGCCCACCGTCAGCAGAGTACGGAGAATCAGTCCCGCCACCACCAGCAATAAGACCGACAGGGCCGCTTGGGCCGACACCAAGAGGTCATGGATGCCGGGCAGGCGGCGTCCCCAGGCCCGCCTGGGAGCGTCGACAGCTTTCTTGATGGCATGCAGCAGGTTGCGGCGCGACGCCTTCAAGGCCGGCAGCAGCCCTGCGAAAAGCCCGGTGAGCAGCGAGGCAATCAGGGCGAAGATCACCACCTGAGAGTCGATCGAAACCTGTCGGGCCACGTTTTCCCCCCACACGCTGGGCCGCGCGAAATAGGAGCCCAGGCGGGCCGTCGCCGGTCCAGCCAGCAGCAAGGCCGCTGCGCCGGCTGCCAAAGAAAGCAGCAGGTTCTCGAACAGGACTTGGCGGAGAAGCCGTAGCGGCGAAGCCCCCAGGGCCGCCCGCATGGAGATCTCGTGCTGGCGTCCCATAGCCACCGACAAGAGCAGGTTGGCCACATTGGCGCAGACCAGCAGCAAAAGGACTCCGGCGGTCAATATCATCAATCGGACGGTGGGCTGCTCGGCCAAGCGGACGCGAGGGTCGATCCAGGAGGCATCCCCGATGCGCACCCCCCTGGCGAAGGTCTTTCTGGGATAGGCCTCATCCAGCCCGGCGGCGACTGATTTCAGCTCTGCTTCAACCTGCTCCAGGGATGCATCGCCCTTCAGCCGCCCGAAGACCCGGACCAGCGGAAGGTCGCGGTTTTCGGCCGATCTGGCCCAACTGACGTATCGGTCCCTAAAGGGCGCGATGGGGATCCAGGCATCGGGGCGGTAGCTGGAGACAGTGCCCAGGAATTGGGGCGATGCCACGCCCACCAGCGTAAAGGGCCGGAAGTTGAGGTAGATGGTGCTGCCGATAACGGACCGATCCCCGTTGAAGCTGCGCTGCCACCAGTCGTGCGAAATGACCGCCACCGCATCGGCGCCGGGACGGTCGTCTGCGGCCAAGATGCCCCGCCCGGCGCTCATCTCAATATCCAGCACCTCGAAATAGCCGCCCGAGACGGCTTCCAAAAAAGCCACCTCGGTGAGCCGCTCCCGGCGCACGCTGGCGGCATAAAAGGGCTGTGTGGCGGCCAGCCCCTCCAATCCCGACAGCCTCTCGGAGTAGTCAAGGAAATCGAGGTAGGAGAGATTCTGGTTGGGGTCTTGGTCCTCAATGCCGAAGATGCGCACCAAGCCCTCGGACCGGACTCCGGGAAAAGGCTGGGAAAAACCGTTGATATAGGTGAATACGGCGATGCCGGCCGACAGCCCGATGGCCAGGATGATCACCGCCATGAAAGGGTAAAATGGCCGCCGCAGCAGCCGACGGACGGAAAAGCGCAAGTCATGCACCAGCTGAGACATTGAATTCCCCTTGCAGCAAATCCCCGGCGGCAGCTTTCCCTACACAATAACACAAGCCCTGAAAATCCGTGAGCGGACAATCAGGCGGAAGGTTCAGGCTTTTGCACTGCACAGAGAAGAATCAGAAAAAGCCCTCTGATCTCTGTGCCTCGGTGTCTCTGTGGCTTCCCGTCTCCGGCCTGAGGCGCTGCCTCGCTAGGCCGCCAGGGTTTCAGGGTTCTTCACGATTGTGTCAGATTTGGAGCGCCCGCATCTTGCGGGCCTCTGCCTCTGGAGGGATCCCGATCCTGGCAGCGGAGCGGATCCAGA
>JANQFM010000732.1 GCA_028277865.1 Acidobacteriota bacterium | reverse complement strand
ACTTGATCGGCTGTGAGAAGCCGTCAGAATGATCCTGCCCGAGGGGATCTCAGCCAAGGATGCAAAGACGCCCCGGACAAGAAGAGAATTCCAAGTCTTTGGCGTTCATTTTAGCGTCTTTGCGCCTTTGCGCGAGATCCCATCTCCCCCGCAGAAGGGACCCTGCATTCTCAGAGTCGGCAATATTTCCCCGGAAGGCAAGGGGTGTTGTGGGGACAGTGTGCGCTCGTTTCGCAGGGGGAACAGTCGTAGTAGCAGAAGCCCGCAATCGGCGGCTCGTACCTCATTGGAACGCTGGCGACAGCTCCTGTTACCAGGATCAGGCACGCGGCTGCCATTACTAGGAATCGAAGCCTTTTCATAAATCACTCCTTTCAAATTTTTTCTAGAAATAAAAGAATACATAGAATATTGTCAATGTCAAGAAAGCGTCCTATCCGGCTTTTCTCCGGCACCCTCCATCCTGATAAAGGATGAAGTCAGCAGGATCTGGAACTTAGGTCGCAATGTGACGTATCATGTTACGATGCGTCGCAATACGACTGTTAAAGCGGAAGGCCATCTTCCTTTGTCCCCTGCCGTATTCCACATCCTGCTGGCCCTTTCTCAGGGAGACAAGCACGGCTACGGGATCATCGTCGACATCCGCCAGCGGACCGGCGGGGAGGTCCGATTGGGGACCGGGACGCTTTACACGGCAGTGAAGCGTTTGCTGGGCCAGGGCCTGCTGGGGCAGACCGAGCGTCTGGACGAAAAGGGCGAAGAACGGCTCTTTTATCGCCTCAGCCCCTTGGGCGCCGAGGTGCTGCGCGCCGAAGCGATGCGGCTGGAACGGCTGGTGGGACTGGCCCGCCGCAGCGAGGTGCTGTGAGTTCAGTTGTCAGTCGTCAGGTGGGAAGGGAAGAGATGGGGAGAATGAGAGCGGCGTGGAGGCGGGGACTGTGCAAGGGGGCTTTGGGGCTTTACAGGCTGTCCCTTTGGAGTTTGCCCGTTCGCACTCGTGACAGGTTCGGGCGTGCCATGGTGAGCGACTTCCGTTCTTTGGTGCGGGAGTGCCGAGGGCGTCCGGCTGGCTTGGCTTGGGTGGCCTGGCGAGAGTCCTGCAACGTCTTCCGGGCTGGGCTGAAGGAGCGCATGAGGAATCTGAGGCCTGGTCCAAGCGCAGATTTGGCAATTTCTTCACGGAGATGGGGAGCCATGATCAACGACTTCAGATTTGCCTGCCGTTCATTGAGCCGAAACCCGGGGCTGATGTTGGCCGTCCTGCTGACCATGGGATTGGGGATCGGAGTTGCCTCCGCCGTCTTCAGCGTGGTCGATCATGTCCTGCTGCGCCCTTTGCCTTATCCGCAGCCCGATCGTCTGGTGAGGGTGTGGGGAGCAGATCGCAAGAGCGGGCAGCGATTTCAGGAGCTTTCTTTTCAAGACTTCCAGGCACTGCAAAGAGAGTCCCGATCGTTTTCTTCGCTGGCAGCCTTTTCGACGGCGCCCCGTCGATTGGAGGATTCGCAAGGCCATCCTTCCACTATCACGGTGGCCCGTGTTTCGGACGGATTCCTGGAATTGCTGGGAGCCCGGTTCGAAAGGGGACGTGGCATCTCGGCGGGCGAGTTCCAGCGCAGCGCACGGGTGGCGGTGCTCAGTCATCCGCTTTGGCAAGGCCGCTTTGGCGGACAAGATCAGGTTTTGGAATCGGATATCGACGTGCGCAGTGAAGCTCACCAGGTGATCGGCGTTCTGCCTTCCGACTGGGAGTATCCTCCCAATGCCGATCTGTTCCGGCCTTTGCACGAACCGGAAATGCAGGACGACGACCGGGAATTCTTCGTACTGGCGCGCCTTGCGCCCGGTGTCTCGGTTGATCAGGCCGCGGCTGAGGCGGCGGCCATCGTCGAGCGCCGCGCCGACGCTGATCCCCGCACGCGGGGGAGCTTCACAGCCTGGGTCCAGCCTTTGCAGGCCATGCTGGTGCGGGAAGCCCGGACGCCTCTGCTGATGCTCTTGGGGGCCGTGGGCGCGGTTCTCTTGATCGTCTGCCTGAATGTGTCCAATCTTTTTTTGGCGCGCGGATTCAGCCGCCGGCCTGAGATGGCGCTTCGTTCGGCCTTGGGAGCAGCGCGCGGACGCCTGGTGGGCCTGGTTCTGTGGGAAAGCCTGATGCTTTCGCTGGGAGGCGCCCTGCTGGGGCTTGCCCTGGGGTACGCCGTCCTGCAAGTCCTGACAGCCGTTGCACCAGCCGGCATACCGCGCCTGTCGATGGTCTCCCTGGACGGGCGGGTGGTTGGAGTCATGGCTGCAACAGCGCTGGCCTGCGGGCTGCTGGCCGGGATCGTCCCGGCCTGGCTGGATTCGCGCCCCAACCTGAGGGGTGGCCTGTCAGGCGCCCAGACCGTCTCCCTCGGCGCGAAAAGCGCACGGATCCGCAAGGGCTTGGTGGTTTCCGAAGTCGCTCTGGCCACCGTCCTGGTCATTGCGGCCGGCTTGCTGGCCTTCAGCTTCCATCGCATGGTCGAGTTCGAACGGGGCTTTTCGCAGCTCAGCCTGATGGAGATCAGGATCGGGCCTTCCGAACAGCAAGCCCATGGGTCGTCCGATCAGATTCGCCAACTTTACGATGGCCTGCGGACTCGTCTGCAGTCATTGCCGGGTGTCCGGTCGGTGGCTTTGTCCAGCAGCAGTCCCATGAGCCCCGGAGGCCTGCGTATCGCCGTCGGGATCGAAGGCCTGGAGGAACCGCCTCAAGGCAGCCGCGTCCAATTGCGCTTTGCCTCCCATGACTTCTTCAGTGCCGCAGGAATGGCGCTCCTGGAGGGCCGTCCCTTCGATCCCAACCACGACCACGCAATGAGCGAGAGGGTGGCTTTGGTGAACCGGGCTTTTGTCCAGGCCTTCGGATTGCAATCGGGTGCTGTCGGCCGACGGGTCGCGATGACTTCCTTGAGGAGCGTATCACAGGTGCCGACTCTGCGAATCGTAGGAACGGTGGCCGACCTGCGCCCCCGGGTCAACAGCACGCCGCATCCAGCCATCTATGTCCCTTTTGAACAGAGGCCCTGGGCTTCTATGCGACTGCTCGTCGGCCTCAGTGGCGATCCTGCCCAAGCCGCTCCCATGCTGAGGGATCAGATCTGGTCGGTGGCGCCGGACGTGACGGTGGACGGCATCCGGACCTTGGATCAAATGGTGTCCGAAACGCTTGCAGGCCCCCGCTTCAGTGCTGCTTTGGTGGCAGGCTTTGCCTTGTTGGCCTTGGGCCTTGCTGCTTTGGGCCTGTATGGGATGGCTTCGTACACGGTATCCAGCCAGTTGCGCGAGCTGGCCATCCGACGGGCGCTGGGCGCACGACAGGGCGGAGTTGCCTGGCTTATCATGAGCCGGAGCCTGGCCTTGCTTGCAAGCGGTGTTGCCGTTGGGATTCCTGCCGCTGTTTCAGTCGCCTGGCTGCTCTCTTGGCAGCTTTACGGGGTGAGCCCTGTTGAGTTGCCGGTCTACTTGCTTACGATCCTGGGCATGCTTGCTGCCGGTTCAATCTCCTGCCTTTTCCCTGCCCGTCGCGCACTCCAAATCGACCCTGCCGCCATTTTGCGGGGCGAATAGCGGCAGGGACGGGTCCAAAATCCAAAATCCAAAATCCAAAGTCCAAGGTCCAAGGTCCAAAGTCCAAGGTCCAAGGTCCAAAGTATCTTTTTTGCTTGTGCCTCTATTTCGTCGAATCGTGAAAGCTCCGAGTAGATTGCATCAGGGGCTTTTGCTAAAATGCCTGCTCAGAGTCGTATGGATGCACTTTACTTTTCGGTAATTTCTAGTGGTGGAATTTCCTATTCAGTAGAAAAAAAGGCGTTTTTGCTTTTTTGCAAGCACCAGCCTGGGGATTGTGAGGGAATTGGTGCTTCTTGTACGTTTGTATAGTGTGCGAAGATGAGAAATCAGGCTAAAGGCATTAAAAAACTCGGTCGGGCCTGGATGGCTTTGGCAGACAGGCTTGAGGGCGAGCGGTCCGGCTGCCTGCAGAGCGATGAGATCTGTGATGCGGTGCAGGGAAAGCTGACGCCGGAGCAGGTACGTCCAATGGCGGACCATCTGGCTGGCTGCCCTGCTTGCTCCGAGGCCTGGCACCTGGCCCGCTTGCTGGCTCGTGATTCTGAAGTCTGCTACACCCCCCGTCCCCACCGGTCCCGTTTGGCCGGCTGGCCAGCATGGGCGGCTGCCGCTGCCGCTGCTGTGATCTTGATGGCTGGTCTTGGAATCCAGCAACTGACTTCTCCCAGCGACCCCGAGGCTGTGTTCCGCCGGGTAGGGACGGTCCAAATCCACTCCCGCCTTTCTGAAGAGGAGGCGCTTGCACGCCATGCCTTCGTCCTGAAATGGACGCGACCCGACACCCAGGAAAGGGTGAAGTACCAGCTCACCGTGACCACCCAAACCCTGGATGTGATTGCCGAGGCTGCAGACCTGGAGGAGCCGCTTTACCACGTCCCTCAGGAGCGATTGTCCGACCTGCCTGCGGGAACCCTGCTTCATTGGCAGGTTAAAGCGGCTTCGGAAGACGGCAGCCGTTATGACTCCCCGACCTTTCTGACTCGTTTAAAATGACAGGCGAGCCCCTGAGTGCATCCCTGGTGAGGGAACGGGGCGACTTGCAGCGTTCTTGTGAACAGCGAAGTAGAAATTCATATACCCACCGAAAGGAGCACACAATGTCCAAGGGAAGCATCAAGGAAGGGAGCCGGAAGCAAGGTCGGGCCGTCCCTACGGAGACTGGGACCGGGCCCCAGGCCCCGGAACGGGCAGTCCCCACAGAAACTGGTACGGGTCCGCACGGGATCGCAGTCCCTACGGAGACGGGGACCGGGCCCCAGGGTGAAGGGGAAGAAGAGGCCGTACGCCAACGGCGGACCAGCTAGGCCGGCTGTCGTCATTGGATCTGGCCCGGGCAAGAGTCCGGGCCGATGCTTTTGCCAATGCGGGAGGTTCGGCCACGGCCCAGCCGACTCCCGCAGCAGCCTGCCCCTGGGAAGAGATCTTGAGTGGTGAAATGAAAACTCTGCATGGGGACATGAGAGCTTTACTATTCCGATATACACTTCTTGCAGTTTTGCTGTCTGGGCTCGCTTGGCAGGGAGTGCAGGCCCAAAGCCAGGATCTGTTTCAAACTTGCCGGGACATTCCTGCCAAGTCTTACAACCACTATTTCTGCTA
>JANQFM010000726.1 GCA_028277865.1 Acidobacteriota bacterium | reverse complement strand
TTCGACTACCGGGTATACAGATTTATTAGTAGGAATGTGCAAAGAAGATAATGGGAACAGTTCGAAGGCTTCGGCCGCCACTTCCTTGACTGTGACCCGCACCTGCTCGAAAGCCCTTGCCACCTGACCGATTTCATCCCGGCGGTCCAGCTGGACCGACTGCTCCAGGTCACCCTGGACAATGCGTCGGGCGACTTGGGAGATCTTTTCCAGAGGGGTGCCGATCATACGGCTGATCCAATAAACGCACAGCAGGCCCACCAGCAGTGTCCCAGCCAGCAGCGCCAGAGAAACGAGACGAAACTGGCTGACGCCGGCGAGCATGGTGTCCTCGGGCAGGGTTTCCACAATCACCCAGAAAAGCGACTGATCGTCTGCCTTCGGATAAACCGGGGTGTAGCTCAAGGCCAGGCCTTCAGAACGCGCGACCTCGGTCTGACCGCTCAGCACTTGTTGGGCAATGTCGGGATAATCAGAGCCGAAAGTCGAGTCGTGACCCAACTCGAATCCCCACTCCTTGTCGATTTCAGGATGCACCAGGTAGTGTCCGTCAAGATTGAGCAAATAGGCTTGGTGGCCGTCTTGCCCCGTACCTGACCTGAGATCGGCCAGAAAGCTGCCGGCGTCGACATTGATGGTCAGCACTCCCCGGGTCCTTTGGCTCTGGTCCAGCACCGGAATGGCATAGGTGATGATGGGCTGGTGAGGAACGATCACCTTGCCGTCCTCGCGGTTGAGGACCAAAGAGGAGACGTAGACGCCGTCTTTGGGCAGGTTCATCGTCTGGGATACGTACTCGGCCCTGCGGACGTTGGGACGCTGCTCGGGCGGCGGATTGACGATTTGGCCCGACTTTTGGTCGGCCCGCATCAGTTCCCGCCCTTGCTTGTCGATGAGGCGGACTTTGGCATATTCCGGCTTGGCGCTTAAAAGGCCCCTGAAGATGGTCTCCATCCGCTTCACCCACAATTGGGTGGTCGAGCCGTCCATTGGGTCGACTCCTCCATTGTCCAGAGCCCGAAACACTCCGGCGGTGGGAGGGACTTGATGCAGGAAATGCAAGTCACCCACCACCCCTTGCAGTGCAGCTTCGATCTTCGCCTTTTCGTTTTGAGCCACATTGGCCAGGCGGCTTTCGGCCCCCTCGGTCAGAGCCTCGGTTGTCGCTTGCATGCCGTGCCAGGCATTGGCCAGAGAGGCCAGCAGGACAGCCGCGAAGATGGCTGCCCCAATCTTGTACTGAACCTTGGTATTCAGCTTGCCGATCCATCTCCTGAAGAACTTTCTCATTCGGGCTTTCTCCCTTGATTAGCGGTCGATGTGCCAACTGTGCCTGGGGTCTGGGCGGCCAGAAGCAGTTCAGGCTGCCGGACCCCTAAGTTTTTGCAAGCATGAGCCCAATCGCTGGCTGTTGCGTTATCAAATGATCTCATCGCACCATCAAGTGAGGAACTTTAGAGCTGTGAATAAAAACATGGACAGAGTGCATTCGAATCGAATGCACATACATTTCTGAAAAATGATTTACATTGACTAAGGCAATATCTACTGCATCTTTTCCAGGCATCCCGAAGCCATCATTGCTGCGTGCTATACTGCCGCGCCGTTCCTTTCTGAGAGACTGATAAGGGACTAGCTAGGGCAAAGGGGAACAAGCTGTGTGCCATAGGGAATCGATTCTCATCCTGGACTTCGGGTCGCAGTACACTCAACTGATCGCGCGCCGAGTCCGCGAGGCCCAGGTTTATTCGGAAATCCTCCCCTGCACCGCCCCTTGGGATGAGATCACGGCCCACGAGCCGCAGGGCATCATCCTATCGGGCGGGCCCGATTCTGTCCTGGATCCGGCTTCACCCCGCCCGGACGCACGGATTTACGATTTTTCGGGTCCTGTGCTGGGGATCTGTTACGGGATGCAGATCTTGGCCAAACGCTACGGTGGGCAAGTCGAACCGGGGCAACAGCGAGAATACGGGCGCGCTCACCTGGAATGCGGCCCGACCGAAGGACAGCTGCTCAAGGGGTTGCCCCGCCACTCCGTGGTCTGGATGAGCCACGGCGACCACATCGCCGCACTGCCGGACGGTTTCAAGATCACGGGGCGCTCGGGCGAGATCGTCGCCGCCATGGAAGACGACCATCGGCAACGTTACGCCATCCAGTTTCATCCCGAGGTGGTTCACACCGACGCGGGACGCGAAATCCTCTCCAACTTTCTTTTTAAAATCTGCGGCTGTCGAGGCGAGTGGACCACAGCTTCCTTTGTGCAGCATTCTGTGGACCAGATTCGTGCCCAGGTGGGGAAAAGCCGGGCCGTGTGCGGGCTGTCGGGCGGGATCGACTCCACCGTGGCGGCCCTGCTCGTGCACGAGGCCATCGGCGATCGTCTGGAGTGCATCTTCGTCGACAACGGCCTGCTGCGCAAGGACGAGTACGAGGAAGTGCTGGGCAACTTCCGTGATCGTATGCATTTGCCCGTGGTGGGCGTCGACTCCCGTCAGCGCTTTTTGGGCCGTCTGCAAGGGGTGGAGGATCCCGAGCTGAAGCGCAAGATTATCGGCGAAGAGTTCATCCGCGTCTTCGAGGAGGAGGCGCGCCGGTCGGGCCGGGCCACCTTTTTGGTGCAGGGCACCCTCTACCCGGATGTAATCGAATCGGTTTCAGTCAGGGGCCCTTCAGCCGTCATCAAAAGCCATCACAATGTGGGCGGGCTCCCCGAGCAGATGGACTTGGAGTTGGTTGAGCCCTTGCGCGAGCTGTTCAAAGACGAGGTCCGGCAGGTGGGGCGCCAATTGGGCCTTTCTGAAGAGTTCGTGCAACGCCATCCCTTTCCCGGGCCCGGCTTGGCGGTGCGCATTTTGGGAGAGATCAGCCCAGAGCGTCTGCGCATATTGCGTGAAGCCGATGCCGTGGTGGTCGAAGAAATCCGGTCAGCCGGTCTTTACGCCGACATTTGGCAGGCCTTTGCCGTGCTGCTGCCTGTTCGCAGCGTGGGCGTGATGGGCGATGACCGCACCTATGAAAACACCATCGCCGTGCGGGCTGTGCACAGCCTGGACGGCATGACTGCCGACTGGGTCCACCTGCCTTACGAAGTGCTGGGCCGCATCTCCAGCCGCATCGTCAATGAAGTGTCCGGTGTCAACCGGGTCGTCTACGACATCACTTCCAAGCCCCCGGGGACCATCGAGTGGGAGTGAGCAGGGGTTTCACGCAGAGGCGCAGAATCGCAGAGAGAGAGGCAGAAGAGAAAAAGAGGAGCAAGGGGAGAAATGGTCCTCTGTGTCCTCCGAGTCTCTGTGGCTATTACTTCTTTTCTACTGCGGTCAGAGAAAAGACCTCTCCGAAGATCGGATGCAAGTCGGCCTCGATTCCCTGCTCCAGGCGTTCGATCGCAGACTGCATGGCAAGTTCCCCAGCCGCCGGCAGGGGGGGCCAGTGAAGGGTCAGCTTGTTGAGTCCCTTGCACAGTTGCTCCGGCCTGATCTCGGCACTGTAGCCTTTCCACTCCGAGCCGGCAGTAAAACAAGCACAGCGGCTCCGATTGACTCGAATCGAAACCGCGCCTGAACGAGCCTCACCCAAACCCTCAATGGCCGCTAGCCGCACTGTTGCCTCCAATCGAATGCCTGCCTGCCCGCCCGTCAGCAGGCAGAAATGCGAAACCGGCCAGGGCGAACGGTAAAAGGCGCGCCCGGCCAAGTCTTGGCTGGGCATGACTTCCGAAAAGAAGCGTTGCAGCGGATTCCACAAGTAGGGCGGACGGCTCAGCTCAGTGGGCTCCGGCCCAACGGCGAGGTGTTCGAGCAGCATCTCTGTGGCCTGCCTGGCCAGATCGGGGTGCTCGTCCTCCAGGACATTGAGCAACGCTTCGAGCAGGTCGGCGTCCAGGAAGTCGTACTGCCAACCGTGCTGCAGGGACAGGGAAGTCGGCGAGTCGAAGAGGCGTTGCTGGGCCGGAGTTAGAACGGCCGGGCAAGGAGAGGAGCGGGCCGATACCAGATCGAGCATGACATGGGCAGCTTGCGGCCAGACTTTCAGTGCCTGCCGCAGCCAGTGCTCCAGCAGGTGGCCATCAGGGCTGGCCAGGCGATGGGCGCTGTGCAGGGCCGCTCCCAGCAAGGCCGTCGCCTCGGCCTGCGGCTCGATTTCCAGCGGAGCAACTTGGCGCAGCAATTCGCGCCAGGAGGGCGCGGTCCCATTTCCAGACAGGCTCAGCACCTGAGAGGCAATCGCTGACATGGCAACCTGCAAGCCTTCCTTGCTCAAGTGGCAATAGTCCAGGAACAGTCGGCGACCGGGCAAGGAGCAGCCGGTGTGTTGGGCAAAGATCCGGGGCAGGTCGACGCAGTGGAAAAGGTGACGGCGAGCAGATCTTCGCAGGATCCGGCGTACCAGGCGAGTGGCCTGGGGAGCGCCGAGAAAGCAAAGCAGCGGGTAATCGGCAGCCGCCTCCACTTCGTCCTCGCAAGCGCTTCGCGCCTCTTCGATGTTTCCCAGTCCGATCCAAGCCCGAGCCAAAAGGCGGTGCGATGTAGGGCACAGTCCCCGGTCCAGGCACCGTAATTGCTGAGCCGTCTGCAACGCTGCCTGCCAGTTTTCAGACTTCAGATGGGCCTCGGCTTCGTGACGCAATTCGTACCACCGGGAGGTTTCATCGACCGGCAACCAGGAAACGGGTTGAAGATTCTCCCAGTCGGCCAAATTGACTTCGGGCAAGACCAGGATGACGGGTATCGCCAATTGAGCGAGTTGATTCAATGCCTGGGTTGCGCTGCGCTCCAGCCGGGACCGGGCCAGATGGGACAGCCCTTCCAGCCCCGCAGAACGAAGGGCCAATGCGCAATGCTGGCGCGAGCGCAAGGAGGGCGCCGAAGGACAAAGCTCAGGAGTCTCCAACAGATGCCAGTTGTTTCCGCTGAAGATCACCAGCATGTCCGGATCCAGCTGCAGCGAGTCGCGTACAGCGGCCAGCATGGGACCGAGAGTGTCATTGGTGCGGGCCAGATCGACGACTTCGAAGCTGTCGGCGCCGCAGGCCTGATTGAGCTGCTTCTCCAAGACCTGGGCGGGAGTCAGGTGAGGTGCGTACAGGTACCCGGCTGCCGCCGACTCCCCGAAAAAGCAGATGCGACGCTGTCCGGGCTGTTTTTCAGCCCGGATTTCTAGGCGGGTGGCGTAATGGTCGCCGAAGGGTCCGGGCGGCGGGCGTTCGAAGAGCAGCTTGCCGTCCGCCAGGCGCGGCTTCCAGATCCGGATCGGACGAGGCTTGTCTGCAGAGGGTTTCTTTTCGTTCCTCGATGAGGCCTCGTTTTCCGGCTTCCCTTCCCTTGCGGAAGATCGAAAGACCCCCAGCAACTCAGCCAACCTCAGCGCTTGCAGTGCCGTCGGATCCTCCAGCAATTCCGCCAGCTTGCGGCTCAGTTCCTTACGGGGATCTTTCGGCTCGCTCATTTCCGGCGACCAGGACCATTCGAATTCGAAGGGCTACCGAACTTAACACGACTATTTGAAAGCCTACAAGCGGGGATGCCACCTCAGGGCTTCCTCTGACTCTTCTCCGTGTACTCTGTGTCTCTGCGGCCAATAGCCTAGACGAAGGTATAGAGCATCTCGCTGAGCGGACTCTTTTCCCTGCCAAAGCCGCTTTGTCCAGGCTGCGGCCAAGCGGGCAGCAGCTCCTTCCAATTGGAGGGCAATGCATCTTTGTCGATCAAAAAGTCTCCCATCACCAGAACATCGATCTCAGTCGTTGCAAAGCAGAAAAGGGCATCCACCGGAGAACAGACGATCGGCTCTCCAGCCATGTTGAAAGAGGTGTTGAGCAGCATCGGGCAGCCGGTTCGGCGTTCAAATGCCCGCAGCAAGGCCGCAAAGCGCGGATGGTTTTCGGCGTCGACGGTTTGAGGGCGAGCCGAACCGTCCAGGTGAGTGATGGCGGGCAATTTGAGCGGAGAGGAGACCTGGCAGGTTTCCAGCATGAAGGGCGAGGGATGATCCAATTCGAAGTGGCCTTGAGTCCGGCTTGCCAGCACGCTGGGGGCAAATGGTCGGAATCCCTCCCGTTTTTTGACAATGCGATTCAGGCGCTGACGGATCTGCCCATCGAGTGGATTGGCCAGCAGGCTGCGCGCGCCCAGGGCGCGGGGGCCGAACTCCATGCGTCCCTGGAACCAGGCCACCACTTGGCTTTGCTTCAGGCGTGCGGCTACGGATTCAATCAGTTCATCCGTCCTGCCGGTGAAGTCATGGGCGTCGATTCCGGCGGCGCCGAGCAGCCGGGCGATGTGGCTGTCCGTCCAAGCTGGACCGAGCCGAACATCGTCCAGGGGCCGGGAGGCCGGCGGTCGGCCGATCAGGTGCAGATGGGCCAGAGCCGCTGCTCCCAGGCAGCCTCCCGCGTCTCCGGCTGCCGGCTGCACAAAGAGGCGTTCGAACGGCCCTTCCCGCCGGATACGACCGTTGGCCACGCAGTTCAAGGCCACACCGCCCGCCATGCAAAGATTTTTGCAGGAGGTCGTCCGGTGCAGATAAGCCACCTTTTCAAGCAGAATCTCTTCCAGCGCCAGCTGCAGGCTGCGGGCCACGTCGGCATGAAAGGGCTCCAGGGGCTGGCCCCGCTTTCTGGCCGGCTGTCCCAGCAAGCGAATCAACTCCTCGGAATACATCCGATTTCCCCGCAGGAAATCAAAGCAGCCTAGGTCCAGCTCAAACTGACCGCCTTCCTGGCTTTTCAGCAGGCGCTGCATCTGAGGCAGGAAGCGGGGTTGGCCAAAAGGCGCCAGCCCCATCACCTTGTACTCTCCGTCGTTGACCGCAAAGCCCAGATAAGCGGTAATGGTGGAGTAGAGCAGTCCAAGCGAGTGCGGAAAGCGGACCTCCTCAAAGATCTCGATGCCTTCCGATCCGCCCGTCCCATAGCTGGTGGTGGCCCATTCACCGACTCCGTCGGCGGTCAGAATTGCTGCTTCAGGGAAGCCTGAGAAATGAAAGGCGCTGGCCGCGTGGGAGTGATGGTGCTCAAAGCGCATCAACCGTCCCGAGAATCCCAGTCGTTCACGAATGGCCCTTTCCGGCTGGCCGGGATCGAGCCAAGCCAGGCTGCGGGAACTATTCCCGCTTGGGCCGCTCCACAGTTGCCTGGAGAGCTTGAGGGCCGGCGACTCATAGTAGGCCAGTGCATCCAATCCCGTGATGCTGATGCCTCCCTCCTGCAAACAATATCGAAAAGCCTCCACGGCTAGTCTCGCATCGTGCTTGAGGCGGCTGAAACGCTCTTCCGATGCTGCTGCAACCAGGCGTCCCTGCTGCAGGAGGCAGCAGGCGGAATCGTGATAGAAAGCCGAAAGCCCCAAGACGTTCATTTTGAGTTAGTCAGTCGCATGCGCTAAAGTCTGATGCATTCTACCCGAAGGGCTGTAGTCACTGGCAGGGAAGATTTCCCGAAGGCGCGTCAAAAAATTGACGCCAGATGCAGGGGGAGTCAGTTCAACCTTGCGGTAGCATGTGGCTTTCAGGGCATACAGCAGCAATCAAGAGTGGCACAGAACGTGCGTCGAAGGCAGGGACTACAGAGGCTGGCGTGGGGCCAGCCAAAATTGGACCTACTCAGGCCATGATCTATTTATTGGCAGTTGGAGCTTACCTATTCGGCTTGGTAATCGTCATCTGCATGTGCCGGATGGCCAAGCTCAGCGCCGAACACCAATTCCCCTCACAAACCGCCCCATTGAGAAAGAAAGCCAGGCAGAGACAGGTTTTGCTGGGTGTTCCAGTTCGCCCCATCCCTTTCGAGACCCCTCGCCATACGCAGCGCCTGCGCAGCGTTTAGACCTCGATGCTGCTCACTTAAGAAGAAACAGGCCCGGAGAGTATGAGGCCACGTGCCGGGCTCGTCCCGGTCGGGCCGTGTTTGGAAACCAGAACCGGGCAAAAGGCCTATGCGCCACCCCCGAGCTTGCCTCGGTGGGGCGATGTTTCCGGGTACTGGTCTATTTTCTGTTTTGCTGGATTTCAGGCTTGATCCCGCCATCTGAGCGCTTCAGACTTCCCCTCGTGACAACGAGGAGCGCCCCGCCCGAGTGGTGAGAACACCCGGACGGAGCTGAGCACCAACCCCTACCGAAGGAGGGACCGATGCCTACCGAAAGTGTATCCGAATCCCCGCCCGTAGTCCTTTCCCAGGAAGAGTGGGGCGAGATCGCGGACTGCGCCTCTGCGCTTTTCGCTGCGCTGAAGTGCTTCGAGGAGCACCGCGACGAGGCTTGGGATCTCGTGGTGAGCGTCCAGCAGCGCTTGCAGCGAGCCCCTTCCCCAATCGGGGAGCGTTTGAGCGCCCAAGCCCACGACAAGTAAGGCCAGCGCCAACCACGGGCCAGCCTGACCGGGCTGGCCTTTCCCTTTTCAGGAGAGCAGCCATGACAAGGCCTGAGAAGCTGGCAACCGTCTGGATGGGCCGCAGACGGGATCGTACCGCTTCCGGGAGCTGGGGCAGGTGAGCATGAGCCTCGATTTCCTCTGGCGAGCCCAGATCGCCCTGAATGTCCCGATAACCCGCCTTTGGTTCCTCCTCGAACACCCGATCCAGGTCCCCGACGAATCCACCATCGAGGCGGTCTTGTCCGATCTGCTGGAGCGGCAGAGGCCGGTGACCTGCGAGCAGGTCTTGGAAGCCGTCGCAGAGTGCCTGCAAGTGCCGCTCTGGGCCGTCACTTCCGGGATGCGGCAAAAGCGGGTGAACCAGGTGCGCACCGCTGCCGCCCTCGTGGTCGAATCCATGCCGCAACTCAAGCTGAGCGACCTCGCAAAGCTGGTCTGCCGGACACGCCGCCACCTTCTGTGGGCGCGGCGGCAGGCGCAGAAGAAAGCGGGCGAGGACTTCTGGAAAAAGGTCGCTGCAATCCGGGAGGAGATCGAAAGCTTGTGAAGACCGACCTCGTGAACCGCTTCGTAGTCGATCAGATTGTCCGTCATCGCCTTCAGAAAGGCATCACCGTCGAGGAGTTGGCCCGTGGCAGCGGCACCCCCTGGGATCCCTCTCCAACCTCCTGGTGGGCCGCTACAAGTGCTCGCTGCTGAATCTCCACCGGCTGCTGGCCCATATGGGAGTCAGCATCAAGGAAGTCTGGCCGGAGCCGGAGCCGGTCGGCATCACGCCAGTAGTGAACGCCAGGACCATCCAAGTAGCCATTCAAGAGGCGGAATCCAGGCTTGCGCCCATGGTGACGCTGGATCAAATCTTGGTAGCCGTGTGCGAGGTGTACGGCTTCAGCTTGGCCGACCTCGCCTCCCCTTCCCGCCGTCGCGACCTGAGCGAAGCCAGAGCCGTTGCCGCCCTGCTGGTAAGCGAGCAGCCCCATCTGCGCGTTGTCCGGCTTTCCGAGTGGCTTCATCGCGACGTGAGCACCTTGTTTCATGTCGTCAGGCGGATGAAAGAGAGGCTGGAGTACGATTCAGGGTTGCTGAGCGGATGGAAGCTGTTCGGAATCTGCTTGGCTGAAACGCTAGCGTGTCGGGGTTCAGGGGTACAATCGCCGTGTTGTCGGAGCCGGGCGGGTCGCGCCACCCGGCCCCAATCGCTTAACCCTTAAGCGGAGGGTTGGAGCGGGACGCCCCAAACGTTACCGCAAGAGTATGACGCTTGCAGCACTCTACTTCGGACGCCCATCGCCTTCAAGCCCTTCGCCTGAATTCTCGCGTCTGTATTTTCGTAGCCGATGATGCTCATGCCCTGCGAAAAAGCAGAAGGCGTGAGAAAGGATGAAAACGACAAATGTCAGGAGCATCTTGGAATTCCCCCGAATTAATCACCTGGACTGCGTATGCAATCGCTGGTCTGCTTGGCTTGCTTGCGCTCTTGTCAGCCCTTGCCAGCGCCTGGGAAAAATGGCTGGAAAGGCGCTATAAATATTGGCCAGTCGAAAGATATCTGGGTGTTGACACGCGGCTCTGGAGGTTCATTCGTGCCCACAGTAAAGCGCTGCCCTATTTGACCGTAATCATGACCCTCGGCGCCCTAGTTGTGCTCTTTCTTTCAGTCTGGGGCAGTGAACTCAAGGGAAAGTTGGGTGAGGCCCGGATTTTAGAACTCGAAGTCTCCAACGAGGAATTGCATCTCGAAAATCGCGCAGTAAAGACGAGGCTAGCGGCAGTGCAAGATGATATCGAAGCGGCCGAGGCCCACGCTGAAGCCGCAAAAGCGGAGCGTGATGCTGCTCAGCAAGTTGCGGAAAGAGCTAGGCTTGCAGCTTTGGAGGCCCGAAGAGAACGTGAGAAGTTGGAAGCCAAACTTAAGCCTAGAGTACTCACAGATGAGCAGCGCCAAGTCATTGCTAATAGGCTCCAGAGCACTCCTGGAACCATCCAAATAGTGAGGACGGTCAATAACACCGAACAATTCAATTTTGCCCTGCAACTTAGAGAGGCCATTGCTGCTGGCGGCTGGAAGGCCAGCGTCGGGGGAACTACATTCGTCTATAGAGGTATCGGCGTGATGATTATTGTTAACTCGAAAGACCAGGCACCTCGCAGCGCTGCTTACCTGCAAAATGCGCTTACATGTGCTGGCGTATATGCCCCTGGCCTCATAAGCAGCAAGCAGGACCCCGGTACGTTCAAGGTAGTCGTTGGCGATAATCCATACGGGCAACTTCTAGAAAATCGGCCAACTTGTCGGCAGTAGGCGAGTGCATTAGGAACAAGGTTTTTCCTGGCAGCCAACAGCCTTCAGGCATCTCCTACTGCCTTTCGTTTTCTGTAGCGATCCCACCTCGCCTCTGCCGCCTTCTTCCCCAGCTCCCGCCTCTCTTCCTTGCTCAGCTTCGCCATCCGGGCCTTGCCTCCCTTCAGGCCTCCGAGTCTCCCCAAAACCGACGCCGCTTCCTCCTTCGTGATTTTTCTTCTCATGCGGTCGATGTTATCGCTAAACCCTGGCATTTCAGCAGGATAATGTCAGACCGCCTTGCTAAAATTGCGGGTGTAAGGTTGAAAACTAAACGAAAGTGGCCCGGACGGCGCTAGCAACACCGACCGGGCCAAACAGCCGCGTGATGACGCACACGGCCAGCCAATCCCATTGTGAGTCATTGCACGGCAGGAGTCCCGATTGCCCCAACTGCGGATCTGAAGAAACCAAGAAAAACGGAAGCGAACCGCCACAGGCGCCAGCGTTTCCTGTGCCAAGAATGCAGCAAGACCTTCGGCGACGGCCAACCTCCTCCAAAGAGGGCTATCGGCAGCATGTACTTGTCCAAGGAGAGTCTCGACGCGTCAGGTTCGTAATGCGCTTATTTTGGGACTAGCTAGCTAGTTCTCGTCCGAATTGCGAGCAACTCTCTTATTTGTAATGGCTTACACGCCATGCCGCACCCATGTTCTGCTGCGGTGAAAACGGAGA
>JANQFM010000667.1 GCA_028277865.1 Acidobacteriota bacterium | reverse complement strand
CCGAAAGCCTTCAGCCTTTCGGGCTGTTAGCCCAGTCCTTCAGGGCTGGGGACTGAGTGCACAAGGCAGTTGCAAGCCCGTTTTTCAACGGGCTTTCCTTTGGGCTTGAGCCTCGGCTCCGGCACACTCGGCGGGAGTTGGGCAGAAACGGCCAAGGGGCTAAAGCCGGCTGCTGGAAGCCCGTTCGATCAAACGGGCTTTTCCATCTTGGCGGGGGCCGATTACCAGCCCTGAAAAGGACTGGCCTAGCAACCCTCCAGGCATGAATGCCTTCCGGGAAAGCCCGCTGAAGCAGGCTGCAGAACCTGGATAGAAGCTTACGTCAACGCCAATGGGGACGGGAGCGGTAGGTGGCCGGACAGGTTAGCCGAATGCTTACGCCCTGGGCAAGGGTCGGGGCGACGCTTTTCTTTTGGCTCCCCTGTTTTAGCTTTCCAGTCGTAGGCTCCGCCGGGACAGGCCCGACGGCGGCCCAGAGAAGAGACTCAACCAATGAGGATCAGGAGTTGTGAATTCAGCAGTATTGGTTCAAGTTGAGGTGGGTGCAGTGACTTCGATTTCCAGCGAAACTTCTTCCGTCCCTACGTCGACAGGGGTGCCGCCCAGCTGCTCTTTGCTGCGGCGGATTTCCAAGGCCAGCAGCTCCCGGTGCAGGTACTCCCGGTGGGATTCAACCGCTTCGGCAATGCGGTCGGAGGAGCTATAGCGCAGCCGGATCCGATCGCTGACGACCAAGTCCATCTCCTTGCGGCGTTCCTGGGCTTGGCGGTTGAAATCGCGGGCGATGCCCTCTTGCTCCAACTCAGGGGTAATGGTGGTGTCCAGCGCGGCAAAGACACCAAGTTCTGAAAGGAAGGTCAGGTGCCCAGGGCCTTCCAGCAGCAGCTCGACATCGGTTTCGTTGATTTCGACGGAGAGGCCGTCCAGGTCAAAGCGGTAGGGCTGGCCGGATGCAAAGGACTCCTGAAGCTGCTCGGCGTCCATTCTTGTCAAATGTGCGGCCAGGGCTTTCATGTGCTTGCCGTAGCGCGGCCCCAGCGCCTTGAAGTTTGGTTTGATCGTGGCCTGGACGAGGGCGCTTTCATCCTCAATCAGCTCCAGCTTCTTGACATTGCATTCCTCCAGGATCTGCTGGGCGAAGTGGCCGGTTTGAAGCACCTGGCCGTCGAATTCGTTGCGCGGGCGCAGGATGAGGCTTTCCAGAGGCTGCCGGATCTTCACTTTGGAGAGGGCGCGCAGTTTGAGGGCCAGCTCCTTGGTGCGGATGACGCAGTCGATGCGGCGTTCCAGATCCTTGTCGACCCACTCCGATTCCACCTGGGGGTAATCGGTCAAGTGGACGGATTCCGGCAGGGCAGCCTTCACCGGACGGACCAGGTTGCGGTAAATCTCCTCGCTCAAGAAGGGCAGGATGGGCGCCAATATGCGGCACAGGGTGTGCAGCACCGTGTGGAGCGTCCAGTAGGCGGCGTGCTTGTCCTGGTCGTTTTCAGGTTTCCAAAAGCGCCGCCTGGAACGGCGCAGGTACCAGTTGGAAAGCTCACCGGTAAACTGCTCCAAGTGACGCATGAAGCGGAACAGGGCGTACTGCTCGAACGATTCGTGGGCCGAGCCGATGAGCCACTGCAGGCGGCTCAGGATCCATCGGTCCAGTTCGCTGCACTCCTGGGGCTGAAGGGGCGGGCCGGACGGCGCCCAGTCGTCCACGTTGGCGTAGGTGACGAAAAAGCTGTAGCAGTTCCAGAGGGTCAGCAGGCGCCGGCGCACGTCTGTATCCAGCCCTGACTCGCCCTTGGCGTGGTGCAGGTCGGGGAAGTTGAGGTTGTTGACCGGATTCTGTTCAGCGTAGATGTAGCGCATCACTTCGGCGCCCAGCGCCTCGGCGGCTTCGTCGAATGCGATGGCATTGCCGTGCGACTTGTGCATTTCTTCGCCGCGCTGGTCGCGCACCAGGGCGTGCCCCAGCAGAGTCTTGAAAGGCGCTTGGCCTTCCAGCATGGCGCTCATGGCCAGCAATGAGTAGAACCAATTGCGGAACTGTCCCGGAAAGCACTCCAGGACCAGGTCTGCCGGAAACCACTTGCTCCAATATTCCCGGTCGGTGTTGTAGCGCAAGGTCGAAAAGGAGACGATTCCGGCATCCAACCAGGGATTGCCTACGTCCTTGATGCGCGAGGCCGTCGAGCCGCACTGCTCGCAACTAATCTTGACGGCGTCCACATAGGGCCTGTGCGGGGTGTGCCCCTCGAAGTCCTCCCAACCCTGCACGGCCTTTTCCCGCAATTCCTGCTTGCTTCCGATGACGGTGAAGGAGTCGCATTCATCGCACACCCAGATGGGCAAGGCCAGACCCCAAAAGCGTTTCTTGGAGATCATCCAATCGCCCATGTTCTTGAGCCAGTCCAGCTCGCGGGCCTCCCCGTCGGGCGGGATCCAGCGGATGCCCGGGACGTCTTTTTGGATGCGGTCGCGCCAGTCCATGCGGATGTACCACTCGTCGACCAGGCGAAAGACCAATTCCTCCTTGCAGCGCCAGCAGTGAGGGTAGACGTGGGGATAGGACTCGCGGGCCACCAAGAAGCCTCGCTGCTTGAGGTCGGTCACGATGTCCTCGCCCACGGTCAGCACATGCTGCCCCGTCAGTTCGCCAAAGCCTTCCAGGTACTTGCCCCCGCCGCTCAGCGGGGCGATGGCCACCAGGTCGTTTTCCAGTCCCAGGCTGTAGTCTTCCGACCCGCATCCGGGTGCAATGTGGACGATGCCCGTGCCTTCCGCGCCGCTCACCTCCTCCCAGGGGATGACCCTGTGGCACTCGATGGCGGTTTTCTTGATTTCAGTGCCTGAGGCGTAGGGGTTGAGGCCTCCCACCTGCTGCTGGGCCGCAAAGTGATCAAAGGGACCGTCAAAAGAGAGTCCCAAGAGTTCTTCACCCGGCAACTCCTCCAAGATCTCCAGCTTTCCGGACCCCTTGAGCATGCTGCTGAGCATCTGCAGCTTGACGGACTTCTTCTTGCCGCCCGCCTCCAGGTTCTGGATCCGTTGGCGCTCGAGATTCTCCTTTCCCAGATAGAGGATCCAATCGCCGTGACGAACCTTGAGGTAGGTCATTTGGGGGTTGACCGCAGCGGCCACATTCGAAGTGAGCGTCCAGGGGGTGGTGGTCCAGACCAGCAGGGCTTCCTTGTCGCGCCCCTTGAGGGGAAAGCGGACGAAGACGGCAGTGTGGGACACGATTTGACGTCCTTCGGTCAGCTCCATTTGGGAAAGCCCCGTGCCGCAGCGGCAGCACCAGGGCATCCCGTCCGTTCCCCGATAGATGAAGCCTTCCTGGTGGCATTTCTTGAGGAAGGTCCAGATGGTGTAGTTGTTTTCGTCCGAAAAGGTGAAGTAGCTGCCGCCATACTCGGCCGAACCCAGATGGGCGATGATCTGGTCGGCGGGCGCCGTGACGGTCTTGCCCGAAGCCAGTTGGACGGTGACGCTTCGGTTTCCGTCGCGCAAAGCGTCGCGTAGGGCCAGCAATGTCTGGGGGTCGTCCCATTCCATCCAGTAGCCCAGCCGGATGGACTGCTCGGTCTGGCGGGCGGCAAAGGTAAGCACCCTCTCCTTGCACTCGCGTACGAACTGGTCGATCCCGAAAGCCAGGATGTCGCGGCGGTTTTCGAATCCGTGAGCCTTTTCGACCTCCACCTCGACCCACAGCCCTTGGCAATCGAAGCCGTTTTGATAGCGCAGGTCACGGCCGGTCATGGCCCGATAGCGCTGGAACATGTCTTTGTAGGAGCGTCCCCAGGCGTGATGGACGCCCATGGGGTTGTTGGCGGTAATGGGCCCGTCCAAAAAGCTCCAGGGCTGGTTGCCGGCGTTTTTGGTGCGCAGCTTTTCGAAGATGCGGGCCTGCCGCCAAAAGTCCAGGATGCGGCGTTCCAGTGAGGGAAAGTCGGGGATCTTGGGGACAGCTTTGTACATGGCCTTTGGCAACCGGGGGAGCATAGCAGAATGGGGATTTCACGCAAAGCCGCAAAGCCGCAAAGAAGAACGCAAAGGTCAGAAAATGAAGCGCTTATGGAGAGATTAAACAGCGAGACCATCGACGGAGGTCAGCGATGCTGTCCCGAGGCCGGCATCGAGCAGGGCATGCAGCAAACGCTTGGCATTGTCAGGCGTCGCCTCGATGAGGATGTCCAGGTCGAAAGTTGCTCGCGGCACGCCATGCAGGATCGAGGCAATGCCACCAATTACAACATACCTTACCTCATGCTTTTGAAATGACCTGAACACGTCCCCTAGGCGATTGAGCATGCTTCTTGTCCTGCAGGCCGGGATTTACGGAAAGAGCCAGATCGGTGAAGGAGCACAGCATATCCATGCGATCCGACATAGGCAGGGACTGGAACCAGCGGGCCTTCGCCTCCGCAGTCTCTTCAGCACGATCATGTGACACACTGCCCTGGAACTTCATACTGCAATTTTAGCCAATACCTGTCCTACCGCCAAGCCGCAAAGGGAGCCCGAGCTTCCCCTTCAGCTTCCCTCTGCCTCCTCGACCAGTCGCACGAACAGGGGCTGGTCCAGGCTATTGCTGGAGTCACAGGCATTTCCGGCTTGCACGCGGATGAGCAGGCCGTCGGCGCCGGCGGCGCGGGCAGCTCGGGAGAGGGGGATGACGGCAGAGGGGGAACGGGCGGCCAAGTTGGGGGCGACCAGCACGGGCAGGTGGGTCCGGCGCTTCAACTCCACGACCGCGCCCAGATCCAGAGTGTCCCCGGCAAAAGTCCGGATCCCCCTTTCGCAGAGCAGAACCTGCTGATTTCCTTCGGCCATGATTTGCCGGGCCGCCTGTAGAAGCTCTTCCAGGGTCGAGCTGAGTCCCCGTTCCAGCAGGACAGGCTGGGCCTGGCGACCGGCTTCCCGCAGCAGAGGGTAGTTTTGCATGTTGCTTGCGCCCGCCACCAGAAGGTCAGCCCAACGTGCCGCTGCAGCGACTTCGCTCGGCGAGTGGACCTCAAAAGCCACCGGCAGGCCGTGTCGCCGACCCGTTTCAGCAATCCACTCGGCTGCCTTCCCCTGGCCGTCGTCCTGCCCCTGATAATCTCCGGCCAGCAGGATATGGCCGCCTCCGCAATCAACCAGGGCGGCGGCCTGGTCCAGTTGGTCGGGCGATGAAAAAACAGACGGGCCTGCCAGGATGGCAAAAGCGCCGTCCCCGATTTCGACATCCTTCACCGAAACCCTGAGCGGGCGCCGGACACCCCGGCGGGTGGTTGGCTTAGAGGAGGTTGAACGGGGCGGCACAGCCTCCGACCGGCCGTTGCCGCGTACATGCTTGAGCTGGGGGACGCTGCTGCGGGCCTCAAAGCGCGGATAGCAGCCCAGCACGCGCAGCAGCCTGGCCCGCTGCCGGATTCTCTCCAGGGCCTTCTGCACGGCCTGGCTGTCCAGATTGCCCTCCACGTCCAGGTAGAACTGGTACTGCCAGGGAGAGCCCGGGCGAGGACGGGACTCCAGCTTGGTCATGTTGACTCCCTGGTCGGTCAAAGCCGTCAAGCAGGCCACCAGTGCGCCCTGGCGGTGATCGGTCACCAGCAGCAAGGAGGTCTTGGCAGGTAGGCGAGGGTCGACCTGGACGGGGCGCCGCGAAACGACCCAGAAGCGGGTGTAATTTTCGGGATGATCCGAGATGCCTTCCCGCAAGACCTTGAGGCCGTAGCGATGGGTCGCATCACGGCTGGCAATGGCCGCCTGAGCCTCATCCCCGCGCCTTTTCACTTCCCGCACCGCCTCGGCTGTGTCGATGTAAGCCTGGCAGGCGGCATTGGGCAAGCCCCTCAAGAAAGCCCCGCACTGCTGAAGGGCCACCGGATGGGAGAGGACTCTGCGGATCTCCTCCAGCGGCACATCCCTGAGCCCCGCCAGGCAATGTTCGATCTTGAGCACCTCTTCGCCGATGACGTGCATGCGGCTCGCAGCCAACAGGTCGTAGACTTCGTGAATGCTTCCGGCCAATGTGTTCTCGATGGGGAGCAGTGCCAGATCGACCTGCCCCCCCTGCAGGGCTTCGACCACCTCTCGAAAGCCCGGCAAGCCGACGGGCTGGACGTTGCCCCGAAAGTGCTTGCCCACAGCCGACCAGGAGTAGGCGCCGACCGCTCCTTGAAAGGCCACCCGGGTGGCCTTTTTCAGATCCGGATTGCGGCGTTCTTGAACACGCCGGGCCTGGACCTCGCGCGAATGGCTGATGACTTCGCGCAAGACCCTTTCGACCAACTTGGGATCCAGGCGGTGGCGGGAAGCCTGATTGGCCAGACGGGCCAGCAGCTCCCTTTCGCGGCAGGTGTCAAAAAGGGGCAGCCTCTGCGATTCTTTCTGCTGCAAAATGTGATCGACGACCTCCATGCGGCGTGAAAGCGCCGCCAGAAGATCCCGGTCGGCGTCATCGATGCGTTGGCGAAGCGAATCCAGGCTGCTCATCTTCACACTCCTTTTCGGGGCACAAAAAAAGCCCACTGACGGCGTCGCCAGTGGGCTTGCATGTTTGCCAACTGCCTGATACGTGCTTTAGCGTTTGCACATCCAAACCGCCCACACGCCACGCCCACACCCCTGGTTGTGGGTGCTAAAGTTGCCAAAACAATAAATGCGGCGCAGCGTGCTCATAGGCGATATTCCAAGACGGAGCTCAGGATAGCCCACTCTGGAAGGGCGGTCAAGAGCCCAGGGGTCCAAGATCAATCACAAGGAGACAGGAATCAGGAGCCAGGAAATAGCGAAAGGGATCGAGAGTCTCCGGATCCTCGGCCGGATTCCGAAAGCCTACGAACTTGAACATTGTAATTTTCTTATCGGTTCTAGGCTCAAGAACTGGTATCATGGGCCATACAGGGCTAGGAGGCGGACACCGGCATGGGTTGGCGGAGGAGTCGGGATTCCGCGATATGGGGTTAAAATCCAGCAGCGAACTCAGGCTTGAAGATCGCCTGGGCAAACAAGGCGAAGGTGAATGGCAACGCCTTCGAGACAACCTCAAGCAGACGCGGCCTTCCTGGCTGACATTTCTCTATTCGGCATCTTTGCATTCCTCTGAGGTCATGCGTCAGCGATTGGAGGCGGCCCTTCAGCAAGAGGGGAAATCGCTGAAAGTGCTGCGGGCGGAGTCTCCCTTTCAACTGGCCCGATTGCCTGAAGTGATTGCCCGCCCTTCCAAGAGCAGTCGAAGCGATCATTGCTGGATCGAAGTCTCGGGCAGCGAGGCCGCACGATCGGACAACCAGTTCTGGCGCCTGGGCTGGCAGGATTTCCTGGCTTCGCTGCAGGGCTCTTTCCAGTTGGCAAAGCAGCATTTTCCGGGAGGCCTGATCGTCTCTGCCTTGCCACGAATCCAAGAGCAGGTCGCTGAATATGCCCGGGAGTTGCCTTCCCAGGATCTCTTGGTCCTCGAGCCCTTGCCGAAGTGGTTGCGGCCCCGTGCAGATGAGCCGGCGCACCGGATGAAGGAATCCCCCTCGCATCGATCCGCTCAAGGCCAGCGGGCGCCAAGCGTCGCCATCAATTCCCGGATTGAGCCACAGCCACCCAAGAAGGCTGAGATGAACGGCCATGCCCAACAGCTGCTGGATCAGGCCCGGCAACTCTTTCTGAAAAAGCAATTCCCCCAAGCCCGCCTGTCCTGCCAGCAGGCATTGTCTGCGTTCGAGGCATCATCGGATTCCCCGAGCCAGGCTCGAGCCCACTATTGGTTGGCCCGTTTGGAACGCGCCTCAGCCAATCCCGCCCTGGCCTTGCACCACATTCAGCTGGCGCTGGGCGCCCGCGACGAAAGCCTGAGTGCCGAACGGGTCAAGTGGCACGATCTGGCGGCGCAGATGCATCTGCAGGCCGGAGACGCAAGGCAGGCCATGAAGTACTGCCGAAAGGGGGTCGCCCTGGCCAGCCGGTTGGCCCAGGCCCATCCGGAGACGCCTTCCATTCAACGTGATCATGCCGTGATCCTCAGCCGTCAGGCGGACGCCCACTTGAAGGCATCGGACGCGGAATCGGCCCTGGCCTGCTACCGGAAATCACTTCATATCCGTCGGCGTTTGATGCGCAAATCTCCAAGAGCGCAAACGATGCGCGACCTTTCCTACGCCCTTTACGTGCTGGGCCAGATGCACCTGCGGCGCGGAGAGCTGCAAGAAGCCCACAAGCTGACCGAGGAATCGCTTTTCGTGGACCGCAAGATCATCGAACGCTTCGGCGCCACCCGGCCGGCCGTGCGCGACTACGCCGCCAGCCTTCACCTGACGGCCGGCATCCTGGATCGCCTGGGCCGCAGCGAACCCGCCAAGATTCGCCGCCGTCAGGCCGAACAGCTCGAAAAGCGCCTCAAAGGATAGGCTGGCAAAGCGGCAGATAACCGCACAGACCGCAGAGAGGTTTGCGGAGAGACGCAGAGAGGAAGGAGCAATGCCTCGCCGAGGTGCAAAGAGTGGTAAGATTTGCCGCCAATGAGCCCTGAAGATCGCGCCTACTTGCGCGAGTTTTTCCAGCACTTGAACGACCGGCCGCTCGAGCCGGACGATGAGTTCTACGTTCACCTCTACGAATCGAACGACCTGAGCGATGATGATCCGGTCGAACTGCTGGCCAGAGGCATCGAATGGACCATCGGAGAAAGCGTGCAGCTTCTCTCCGGCTACCCGGATCGGGCAAGAGCACCGAATTGCAGGCGGACGAACTGCGGTCGCGCCTGCCGGTCTCGTAAAGGCGCACGATGGTCTGACTGGCCCTTTGCAGTAACCTTTTTCACAGGCAGTCTGCGGCTTCGCCTCATTCCCCACCTATCTCCCACTCATTGGTATGCTATTATGCACTGATGACGCGCACAACAATTAGCTTGCCGGATGATCTGAGTCAACTGCTGCACCAGGAGGCGCGACGCAGAGGGTCCAGTGTCTCGGCGGTGGTTCGGGATCTGGTTGCCACAGGCTTGACGGGCTCTGAAGAGAGAGCCCGCACCATCCCATGGGCTGGACTGTTCGAAGATCCGTCAATGCCGACGGGACGGGTATTGGAAGAGGCTCTCGAAGAGGATTGGGAACATGATATCGATCGCGATCGTGGACAGCGGCCCGCTCATCGCAGTCGCCAACAGAGCCGATCCTGATCATCGCTCTTGCCTCGATGCCCTCAGGGCACCGGGTTTTCACTTGGTGATCCCCGCCTTCTGTGTGGCCGAAGCCGCTTACTTGATCGGTCGCCGCCAGGGACCACGCGTCGAGAGTCAGTTCCTGCGCGGATTGGAGGGATTTGATGTGCAGTCTCCTACGATTGAAGAGTGGCCGCGGATGGCACAGTTGGTCGAACAGTATGGAGACTTCCCTTTGGGAGCCGCCGATGCCTCCGTCGTTGTCCTGGCCGAACGAATGAAAACAGATCTGATCATAACCCTGGACCAACGTCACTTCAGAGCCGTACGCCCTCTCCACAACCGGCAATTCCGGCTGTTGCCGACAGATGGCTAATTGGACATCGGGCACCCTTCCTGTGCTCTTCTCGGCGAACTCTGCGTCCTCCCTCCGCGCCCTCTGCGGTTTCTCCCCTTCGCTTCCCTTCCCCTCCTTCTCTCCTCCCGTCCGCAACTTTGACCCCCTCGTGTTATCTTTACCCTCCGATGCGCTACTCACCGGCTGAAATCGAACCCAAGTGGCAGCAAATCTGGGAGGAAAAAAAGGTCTTCCGCACCCCGGACGATCCGCAGATCCTGGCTTCCAAGCCCAAGTATTACATCCTGGACATGTTCCCCTACCCCTCCGGCGCCGGGCTCCATGTCGGCCACCCCGAAGGCTACACCGCCACCGACGTCATCGCCCGCATGAAGCGCATGACCGGCTTCAACGTGCTGCACCCCATGGGATGGGACGCCTACGGCCTGCCCACCGAACGGGCCGCAGTGCGAGAGGGCATCCACCCTTCCCGCATCACCCAGCGCAACATCGACAATTTCCGCCGCCAGATCAAGCGGCTGGGATTCAGCTATGACTGGGAGCGCGAGATCAGCACCGCCTCGCCCGACTACTACAAGTGGACCCAGTGGATCTTCCTCAAGCTCTACGAAAAGGGGCTGGCCTACATGGCCGAAGTGCCCGTCAACTGGTGCCCGGCGCTGGGTACGGTATTGGCCAACGAAGAAGTCAAGGACGGCAAGTACATCGAGACGGGCGATCCGGTCGAGCCGCGCCTGATGAAGCAGTGGATGCTCAAGATCACCGCCTATGCCGAACGACTGCTGCAAGACCTGGAGCTGGTCGACTGGCCGGAAGGCGTCAAGGAAATGCAGCGCAACTGGATCGGCAAGTCCACCGGCGCCGACATCCAGTTCGAAGTGGCCGGCACCAACCTGGC
>JANQFM010000583.1 GCA_028277865.1 Acidobacteriota bacterium | reverse complement strand
CCGACAGGCAGCCTGCCCAGGTGCGCCCGCTGGTCGTCGTCGAGCAACATCGCTTTGGACAGCGCTGCCACATCGTTGCCGTGCTTCACGTTCATGGCGATGGTGCAGTAGGAATTGCCCAGCGACGGGACGGACACCAGCGAAGGATGCTGGTCCAGGAAAATGATCGCCTCGCCCAGTTCCCGGATCTCCCGCAGCGTCACGTCCATCACGGTCTCCTTGGTCGTGGGCCGCTTGAGCAAAACATGGTGGGCCTCCTCGATGATCAGGGCGTGCTTGAACTGCTCGCGCCCCGGCTCGCGCATCCGCTTCAGGTGCAGCCAGCCCAGGATGGCCTCGATGAGGAAGGTCTTGTCCGCGTTGGAGAGCGCGTCCAGTTCCAGGACCGCCTGCGACTGCAGGATCTTCTCGAATCCCGCGTTTGAATCCCCTCTGACCACCCGCCCGATCTGGCCGAAGCAGAGCGTCTCGATGACCCGCCTTGTTGAATCCATCCACTGTCCCTCTCTGCCCCTCGCCTTGTAGTTTCCCAACCACTCCCGGACATCGAACAGGCTTGGCGCTTTGGTGCCTGCATGCCGGTAGACGGCGTCAATCGCCTTTTGCAGCAGGTAGGCCACCCCGTCGCCGAGCCAGTAGACGTGCATCATGATCTCGATCAGCTTCTTCAGGAAGATCTCGGGATCCGTGCCGGGCGGCGGGATCAGGGGATTGAACCGGAACGGGGCCACCGTCCGGCCCACCGTGTAGACCCGGAGGCGGCGGAATTCGGGCCGCTGGAGCAGATCCCGGTAGTTCCGCTTCCAGTCGAAGACCAGGAACGGTTTCTGGTGGGCCGCAAGCTCCCGCAGAATCAGAAAACCGACATTCGTCTTGCCGCTGCCCGTCCGACCGAAGATCCCGGTGTGCTGAATCCACTCGTCTTCTTTCAGGCCGAAGCGATCCCAGGTCCGGTCGCCGACCACAACATCGCCGAGTTGATACTTGCCTTGCACCTGGCCCTTTGGCGGCGGCGCGAGACTCTGCTGCTCGCCGAATGCCTGCTGCGCTAAGCGCTCCAGAATCAGCTCGATCTCTGCTCGGCTCTTGGGGTTGAGCTGGTATTCGAGTTTCAGCGGATCAAGCTTCTGCTGGCCGTAGATGGGCAGCAAGTGCTCGAAGAGTCGGCGAACCTCCGGCGGCAACATGCAGAAACAGTTCGCAGATCAGATGAAAACCAATGTCGTGTGGCTTGCGAGTCATGCGGCAACTGCTGCCCAACGCCGGTTCACCTGCTTGACCAATGCGTTTTCCAAGAATTTCGAAAATTTGAAAGCAGCCGTCCAGCTTTGGGTGGCAGCCTCCAATTTCACCCGGATTCATAGGGCGTTGGACGTGACGCCTGCAATGGAGGCGGGAGTTGTGAGCACGCTTTGGGGAGTAAAGGAATTGTTGGGCGTGGTGTGAAACACAGCCGCCTATTTACCAGCGCCGTTGGTCATCTTCTGGCCATGGCTTTCCATCTGGCCATGGCCTTTCATCTGCAATCCGCCGAAGAAGATCTATGACCTTGTCGAGTTTTACATTGGTCACGATCTGAAGTTCTATGGCTCTACCAAGCTTTTCATTAACCGTCTCTATTTCAGTATCGATTGACTTCACTGCTGCTTCCACAAAACCAACATCCCGCTCGATGGCGCGCAGGCTGCTTTCCATGTCACTAAGATCCCGATAGTCCAAGGCCATTGCGGTGTTCCTTCTACGGCGATCCTATTCGTTTGCCTTCAGTTGGTCAAGCCTCAAAGGGCTTTTAGATCAACAGTGATCTCCCCCCACTACCTCATACTTTGTGTCCTTTGTGGCTTTGCGTGAAACTTCTGGACTGTTCTGTAGTTCCCTTATCGAAGCCTCGCCGCCCGCTGGTACTCCACCAGCGCCTCCCGGAAGTCCCGCCGCAGCCGGACCAGATCGTCCCAAGCCCGCAGCTCGGCGGAACGGCGCTCGGTGCGGAAGTGTTCAAGCTGGCGTTCCAGGTGGTTGCGGCGCACGTCCACGCCGGTGTTGTAGCCGACGCCCCAGCCGGTGAAGCGGTCCAACGCGAAGGCCGCGTAGCGGATCTGTGTATCGATCTGGCCCAGGAACTCGGCGTGGAGCCGCTGGCGGGTCTTCAGCTCCGTGTACACCTGCTCGACGCGGTGGCGGGCTGTCCCCAGCTTCTCGGTGACGTAGCGCGAGATGTCGGAAAGGTCTCGGGGCGAGGCGGGCTGCTCCAGATCGGCGAGCAGGTCGGCGATAAGGTTTTGCTTTGGCGTAGCCCGCCGCTTGGCCTCCTCGTACTCTTCCTTCAGCAGCCATTCCTCGCCCCAATCGAACGCCATGGGGTCAAATCCGGCGCACCAGGGCTTTTATCGGTGTCACAAACCGGATGCGGGTCTTACGGTCGTGGCTGTGGGCGTGTGATCCGCCGATGGACCTTGTTGATCAGCGGGAGAGGTGCGGCACTTCGGATCACCCTGCGATTCAGTCGAGCACCCGGTAGATGCGGATGTTGCCCCGGACGCCCAGCGCCCGCCGGTAGATGATCAGACCGGCTTCCAGCAGTTGCTTCAGGTAGAGCGAGAAGGTGCGGCTTGCCACTGACTGCCAACGTTCCCTGCGGCAGCGGTCCTCGTACTCGCGCCACAGGTCGTCGGAACGAATCTCTGTCCGCTCGTGGATGATCTGGAAGAGCAGCCGGTGGTGCTCCGAGAACTTGGCCAGGCGGTACTTCCGCTTCGCCTCCCGCGCCTTGAGGTGCCCGCCGCTCATGTGGTCGGGCTGGATCGCACCGCTGCCGGTTTCTTCAGCCCGCACGGCGGCATGCCGCAAGGTCTGGATAGCGACTCGGGCGTCGCCGTTGGCCAGCCTGGCGATTCGTTTGAGCAGCGCCTTCGTTGCGGCGTCGGACCTCAGCCCCAGGTCCACACGGCGCTGGAGAATGTCCAGCAGCCCCGCCGACGAATAGGGGCTGAACTCGACCAGGG